>CAZSKF010000089.1:0-9263 GCA_964607405.1 uncultured Proteiniphilum sp.
GGGTGTAATGCTATGCCTCTATAGCTTGTCGTTCTCTACGGTGATGCCTTTCCACACACCTGCTGCTATGGTGGCGCCTAAGAATGGGGCAACGATAAACAACCATAGTTGTGACAGTGCTGCGCCTCCTTGAAATAGAGCAGGACCGATGCTTCGTGCAGGGTTCACAGATGTGCCGGTGATAGGAATTGCCACAATGTGTATCAACACTAGCGCAAGACCAATGGCAAGTCCGGCAAAGTTGCTAAGCCCGTTTTTGGCAGTTACGCCCAGCACCACCAGCACAAAGATGAATGTGAACACTGTTTCTGCCACAAATGCCTGTGCCATGTGTCCGTCGGCAAAGCCATTTGCGCCCGTTAGTGTGGTAGTTGAAGCCGAATCCTTTGCCAAGAACCACAGGATTGATGAACCGATGATTGCCCCAATTACCTGAAATATCATGTACATTGATGCATCCTTGCCGCTCATGCGTCCCGATAGAAATACGCCCAGGGTAATAGCAGGATTGATGTGACTGCCCGAGATACTGCCAATGGCGTAAACCATTGCTACTACCGAAAGCCCAAATGCAAAGGCCACGCCAAGTGTGCCCACAGAGTCAAATGGTTGTCCCGCTCCTGCAAATACAGCAGCTCCACAGCCCATAAGTACTAATACCATCGTGCCAATCATTTCTGCAAAATACTTTTTCATAACTTATTGTTTTTTGGTTTGATAAATTTCTGATACAAGGATATGAAAATAGTAGAGTAGTTGTTTTGATGTGCCATTATTTAATATATGAGTGTAGCATTTTTCCACACTTTATTATGTTATGTGTTGCCAAATGGTGCAATTGTGTGTTTGTGGATATGTCGTGCTATGATTTTTTAACCTCTTCAAATTGAACAAATTTGCCGTGGATTGTTATTATACTAGTAAAGAAAAAAATATGAAAGTTACATACATATATCATAGTTGCTATTTATTAGAGTTCGAGGAGTTTTCTTTGTTGTTTGATTTTTATGAAGATAGCAAAAGGGATGACGGCAGTTATTGGGTGCAAGATTATTTGCTTAGTAAGCCCCAGCAGCTTTACGTATTTAGCACACACTCGCACAAGGATCATTTTAATCCTGCCATCTTTGAGTGGGGTGGCATTAAGAAGAACATCAAGTATATCATCTCTAAAGAGGTGGCGGATGTTCACACACTGCCCGAGGGCAAGGATATTACTTTGCTAGACATTCTGCAAACATATAAAGATGACAACTTAGCCGTTAGGGCATATGGGTCCACAGATGTTGGCGGTTCGTTTTGTGTGGAGGCGGAGGGTAAAAGGTTTTTTCATGCCGGCGATTTAAATAACTGGCATTGGAATGAGGAAGTTTCGATAATTGAGGCTGCCGGTTACGAAAATAGTTATCTTTGTGAACTGGAATTGCTTGCTGAGCATACCAGCAATATATTTTTGGCAATGTTCCCAATAGATCCTCGCTTGGGGGCCGACTATATGAAAGGTGCCGAACAGTTTGTGAGTCGTATCTCTGTCGCTCATCTTGCGCCTATGCACTTTGGTGACAGTTATGATAAGGCAAACCAATTTAAAGACTACGCCGAGAAGCAAGGTTGCAAATACTTGGCGATAAACAAAAGAGGAATAACATTTAACTTATAAAGATATGGAAATAAAGAGTAGATTTGATCATTATAATATCAACGTATTAGATCTAGACAAGAGTATTGAGTTTTATGACAAGGCTTTAGGGCTTAAAGAGGTGAGAAGAAAGGATGCTTCCGACGGATCATTCACTTTGGTCTATTTGGGAGATAATACTACCGGTTTCACGTTGGAGTTGACATGGCTTCGCGATTGGGACAGACCATACAATATGGGAGATAACGAACAGCACTTGTGCATGAGAGTGGAAGGCGACTATGATGAGGTGCGCGCATATCACAAAGAGATGGATTGCGTTTGTTATGAGAACGAAAAAATGGGGCTTTATTTCATCGTAGATCCTGACGGATACTGGATTGAAATACTACCACTGGTTCGCTAACCGCTATTCTATTATGACAAAATCACTATGACATTTGAGGATATTTTAAATCATCGCCGCTCTGTCAGATATTATGATCCTGACAAGGAGCTTGATACAGAGCGGGTGAAACGATGCATTGAAATGGCTACTTTGGCTCCCGTAAGCAGCAATATGCAGCTTTGGGAGTTTTATCATATCACTTCTCCTGAGGTTTTGAAGAAAATGGAGAAGGCTTGTATTTATCAAAATACTGCGCGTACGGCCAAGCAGATGGTTGTGTTTGTTACCCGGCAGGATCTGTTTCGCAAGAGGTCGCGGCAGGTGCTCAACTTTGAGCGTGATAATATTCGCGGCTATGCGCCTGCCGAAAAGCAAGAGAAGTATATCAAAAGGCAAGAGCTATATTATAATGTGGCAATGCCCTTTATTTATGGTAGATTCTTAGGCTTGTATGGATTGTTTCGCAAACTTTTTGCAACGGTGGTTGGTTTGTTCCGACCCATCGTTAGAGAGGTTTCGGAGTGTGATATGCGTGTGGTGGTTCATAAGACTTGTGGACTGGCTGCACAAACCTTTATGCTGGCAATGGCTAATGAGGGCTATGATACTTGTCCGCTGGAGGGATTTGACAGCCGATTGATTAAGAAGGCTTTGTCATTGCCCCGCGGTGCTGAGGTTAATATGGTTATCACGTGTGGTGTGAGATTGCCCAGGGGATTGCGCGGCGAGCGTTATAGAGTGCCCTTTGAGGAGGTTTATCAGCAAAGATAGGTTGGCAGATACCTGTAACAAAACTGCATTATTAGCAAGAATATAATTCAGAATAGAATAGTAATGGATTTTTTTAATTATAAGAGACGTGATACTGTGGATGTTCCCGTGGGAAATATTCATATGGGAAGCAGTTATCCCGTTGTTATCCAAACAATGACCAGCACCGACACCCTAGATACTGAGGGCAGCGTGGCGCAATGTGAAAGAATAATAGATGCGGGGGCCGATTTGATTCGACTTACCACGCAGGGCCGTCGAGAGGCTGAGAATCTTGGTGTTATTAGGCAACAGCTCAGAGATAAGGGTTTTGATATTCCTCTGTCTGCCGATATTCACTTTAATCCGCGTGCGGCTCAGGTGGCTGCAACGGTTTGCGAGAAGGTGCGTATCAATCCGGGTAATTATGCTGATAAGCAAAAACGCTTTGAGGAGATTGATTATACTGATGAGGGGTATGCTGCCGAGCTTGAGAAGATAAAAGAAAAGGTTGCACCTTTTTATCGTTTGTGTAAAGAGAATAAAGTGGCCGTTCGTATTGGTGTCAATCATGGTTCTTTGTCAGACAGAATAATGAGTCGCTTTGGCGATACACCCGAAGGAATGGTGGAGTCGTGTATGGAGTATCTGTACATTGCTCTGGAGGAGGATTTTCATGATATTGTGATATCAATGAAGGCTTCCAACACTTTGCTTATGACTAAGGCTGTTCGCTTGCTTGTTGACAGAATGGACAAGGAGGATATGCACTTCCCTCTTCACCTGGGTGTTACCGAGGCCGGTGATGGCGAAGATGGTAGGATGAAATCGGCCGTGGGCATTGGTGCTTTGCTTTCTGACGGAATGGGAGATACCATCAGGGTTTCGCTTAGTGAGGAGCCCGAGGTGGAAGTGCCCGTGGCAAGAAAGCTTGTGGACTATGTGGCACAGCGTGCAGGGCATGATAAGATTGAGGGAGAGCTATGGAGCGAGTTTTCACCATTCTCAACAGATAGAGTTGAGACAAATGCGGTTAGGAACATTGGTGGGGATTTCTTGCCAATAGTGATCTCTGACCGTGTTGGTGAGGATGACATGAGTATTAATACTCACTTTATTCCTGATTATATATATGTGGGTGGTTCAGTTCCTGCCAATTTTCAGAAAGGGATGAAGGCCATTGTTGATTATGATGGCTGGGAGGACAAAGTGGATCATTTCCCACTTTTCACTGTTGACAATATTGATAGCATAAAGGATAGCGGGGCGCATGTTAATTTCTTGCGTGTTTCTTATCCTGAATTGTCGGCCGAGGTGATTGACAAAATAAAGGAGTATCCAAAGGTGGTGCTTATTCTTACTACCAACCACCTGAATGGGGTGGGCGAGCAGCGCGCTGCTTTTCATAAGTTGCTGATTGCGGGTTGTCGCGTTCCTGTTGTTATTCAAAGAAGTTATAAAGAGGACTTGGCGGAAAACATTCAATTAAAAGGTGGTGTGGATTTTGGTACTATTCTTTTGGATGGTTTTGGTAATGGTATAATGGTGAGTAATGAGGGAAGTATTGATATCACTGAGCTAGATTCTTATGCCTTTGGATTGCTGCAGGCTGCCAGAGTGAGAACTAGCAAGACGGAATTTATTTCTTGTCCTAGCTGTGGGCGTACGTTGTTTGACTTGCAGTCAACCGTTGCCGTTATCAAGGAGCATTTTTCTCATCTTCGTCATCTCAAGATTGGTGTGATGGGATGTATTGTTAATGGTCCCGGCGAGATGGCCGATGCCGATTATGGATATGTGGGTGCCGAGCATGGCAAGATTTCATTATACAAGAAAAAACAACTGGTTGAGAAAAATATTCCACAAGCTGAGGCTGTGGAGCGATTGAAGCAGTTGATTAAAGAGCATGGTGATTGGACAGATCCTGAGGAATAATCTGGTGATGGGTGTGTTTGCATAGTTTGGATATGACATCTAAATTATTGTTTACAAATCATAGATTAAACCAAACTGCAAAACATTAATCTATATTCATATGTTAAGCAGTATGGACATAAAAAATCACATTAAATAAAAGAACAAAATGAGAAAATTAATGATTAGTTTTGCACTGTTAAGTATGGTATTTGTGGCAGTTGCAAGCGCATCCAACGAGAAAGAGACAGGCAAGGCTATTAATCTTGATCGTAAAACATTTATAGAGAAGGTATTCGATTTCGAAAATAATGAGGAGTGGAATTATATTGGCGACAAGCCTGCTATAATAGACTTTTGGGCGGCTTGGTGTCCTCCATGCAGACAAATTGCTCCTGTGTTGGAAGACTTGGCAGCAGAATATGATGGTGAGATCTATGTTTATAAAGTAAACGTGGATGAGGAGACTAATATTTCTGAGGCTTTTGGTATCAGAAGCTTGCCCACAATATTATATGTGCCAATGGATGGTATGCCACAAGCTGTAATGGGTGCGGCGCCTAAGGCAAAACTTAAGGATGCAGTAGAGACGATTCTTCTTAATAAAGAGGAGAAATAAATATTTTGATTGATATATGACTATTACAAGTCTTCAAAACAATGCTATAAAAAACATTGTAAAACTTGGAAAAAATAGAGAGCGACAGCAGCAAGGACTTTTCATAATTGAGGGTGCACGCGAGCTGTCGCTTGCTTTAAGGGCAAATTATGTGGTTGAATCTGTGTATGTATGCAGAGATTTGTTTGTGAGCAGTAAGTATCCCGATGTATTGGATGCTATATCTGACAGATTGATATTTGATATTAGTCACGAGGTGTTTAGCAAGATTGCATATAGAGAGAACTCTGACGGGGTGGTGGCATTGGCAAAACCTAAGGGTCATACTCTGGATGATTTGAAGTTGTCGGAAAACCCTTTTATTATATTACTGGAATCGGTAGAGAAGCCGGGCAACTTGGGTGCTATTCTTCGCACGGCCGATGCCTCGGCTGTGGATGCTGTGGTGGTGTGCAATCCGCAAACGGACTTGTATAATCCTAATGTTATTCGTTCGAGCGTGGGTGGGCTGTTTACTGTGCAAACTGCAGTGTGCTCGTCTGATGAGGCTATAGCGTGGCTGAGGGAGAATAATATAAAATCATATGCTGCGGAGCTTGAGGCTTCAGAGTTTTATCAGAATATTGACTTTACGGGTCCGTCAGCAATTGTGATGGGCACTGAGGCCGATGGCTTGTCAAGCACTTGGCTTAATAATGCAGATAAGCGAATCAAAATCCCAATGATGGGAGAGATTGACTCGCTTAATGTTTCTGTTTCAACTGCCGTCATCACTTTTGAGGCAATGAGGCAGCGCGGATTTGATAATTAGAAATAGAATTGTTGTGACATATAACAATTCTCTTTCTGTTCATTTTTCTCAAATACAATTTTATTGTCTCTTATCAGCCATCCAATGGCTATGTAGATATCGGGGATTGATAATCCTGAAATTTTCCTCAGGTCATTAATACTCATTTCTTCATTACTTTGACATAGATAATGCCATATTGTATTTGCGTTTTCATAAATTGTTTTTCTGTTCATAGTTTTGTTGTTTTTGAGCTTGTACATTCAGCACAAAATTGTTAGTATTGTTTCTTAGTATCATTTTGCTGAGAAGTTAGGGTGTGTTTTCAGCAATTCGTTTTCTCAATTTAGAGGTATTTGTTATATCCTCCGTACGCGCATTGTTGCTCTATTTGTTATTTATAGCAGCATTATTTCAATAACCATTGCTCAAATATAATAAATATTTGTCGATATTTCAAATTATGTGGTATCTATTATCACTTGATATTCATTATTTTAGATTGTGTGAGGTTTGATAACTAAGTGAATGTGGGGTGATGGTTTGTAAAAGTTATTTTGATGTTTAAGTGTGCTGATTATTTTGTTGGCATATTTCATATCACTGTAGTAATTGTTCATATAAGGTATTGTTATGGGTTTAGCTTACGGATTGTGAACTATTTTTGTTAATTTTGTTCCCCTTTTGCGATTAGAAAAAATAAAGAGATTAATGAGAGATGAAAAAGAAGCTTCGGAGCTGCATGCCCCCGAAGTCAAGATAAATAGATTGTTGGTGTTTTCGTTTATTGCTTTGGCATTGTTGATGAATACAATAGACTCAACAATTGTGGCTACTGCATTACATACATTGCAGCATGAATTGGGTACATCGGTTAGCTGGTCGGCATGGACTATGACTGCATATTCCCTGGGCTTTGTGCTTATGCTGCCTCTGAGTGCCAAATTGAGTATATACTTTGGGCATCGTAGAATATTCTTGATATCTGTTTTTATTTTTACTTTAGCGTCTTTATTGTGCGGGCTGTCTTCTAATATTTATATGCTTATAGCCATGAGGGTTGTTCAGGCTATTGGTGGTGCAGGTGTTACCCCTTCTGCCACGGGCATTATTGTGAACTATTTTGGTAATGCGCGCTCTCAGTATTTGGGATTGTTTGGTAGTATCTTTTCTACCGGTGCTATGATTGGACCAATATTTGGTGGTTTGTTTGTTACTTACCTTAACTGGCAGTGGATATTTTTCATTAATATTCCGTTGGGTGTTTTGGTATTGGTTTTTGCATTCAGATTTATTCCTAAAGATGTGCTGCATAACAAGAAAAGAGAGAAAATGGACTTCATAGGTTTGCTGGCATTGGGCATAGCCGTTTTGTCTGCTATGTATGGGGCTACGTATTATAGTCAAAATCCTACTGAACACTTCTCTCCATTGTTTATATCTCTGATGATTATATCTGTGGTTTCGTTCGTATTTTTGATGCGTCACTTGCGCCGCACTGAAAGTCCTTTTATCCAAGCTCGATTTATTGAAGGCAAAGGGTTTGGGGCAGTAAACGTTTTGAACTTTGTTCATGCAGGGATGGTGATAGGGTGCAACTCTTTGATTCCCCTTTATGCAGTGAGCCGATTTGGAATTAGTGACTTGAGATCGGGTACGTTGCTGGTTGCAAATGGTATTGCTTCGGTAGTTCTATCTACCATTTTGAGTATTGAAATTAAAAAGACGGGCTATAGACCGCCTCTTTATATAGGAACTGTTATTCTGGCATTGGGTGTGGGCTTGTTATTCTTTGAGCCTCACTTTGGTCTTGATCCTTACATATGGCTAATGATTAGTTCTTTCTTGATAGGTATTGGTTTTGGGGTGATGAGCCCTGCCAGCAGAAATGCAGGTATTCAGTTGGCACCAGAACAGTCTGCTAATATTGCCGCAGTGAGAAGCCTTGGACTACAGATGGGGCAGATAGCTGCTATTACTATTGCTACAGCGGTAATTACTAGTGCATCAAATCCTACACAGGCACATTCCTTTATTTATTTGGTGCTTGCTATTATTTTATTATTATCACTTCCCGTTATCTCAAAAGTGCCCGAAAGCAAAGGTGCATGGTAGATGCTATATATATAAATCACATTGGAACAGAAACAAAGAAAAATAAGATATCCGGAGTTAATTAAAATTGAGTGGGTTGAGATTCTAGAAGTGCCTTTCAACATTCGTATTGTTGAGCATGGAGTTGTAGAAAGAAATAATCAGGAGGTGTTGGTATTGCGCTTCCAGCGATTGGCCCCAAAGGAATTTGATACTCCATATTTGGCATTTACACTCTGCGAATTGTCGGGGCGTTTGATTAGCTACGTTAATCGTATGCTTCCGGTGGTGGAGCACACTATTAGCGAAGATGATGCTTTATTGAAGGCTACTTTGGTTTTGCGGAAAATTGATCCCGAACATTTTGAGGGGTTATCTTTTGTGCGAATTGATAAGCCTGAGAGACAATTTGTAAATATATATGGCGAAATTGAGCTACATCCTATCTATTGGGTAAAGTTTAAGCATTCTAATGGTGGATTTAGTTGGGTTGGCTTATCAATGAGTGGGCAGGTTGAGGAGTATGAAATTGACTCGATGTGGGACTATGAGAACAATAGACGGAAAACTGAGATGTGGGACCATGATGGGTGGGTGAAAGCAAGGTATGGTCTTGGCCCGGAGCTTGATGCTCCTGCTGCATTGGCGAGGGGGTGATTTCACTTTGTTGGCCTTAAAAGTATGTTAAATGTTTTTACTGTAATCTTTCTTTATACTATTTATTATGCTTGCTTAAGGTGCAAGCATACAGAGTATTGTTGTATCTATTTTTAGTCTTGATCGCCTCAAATGCTGATTGGGACTAACGTTAATCAAAATTAAATATCAAATAACGGTGCATCGTTTTTGCCATTATTTCATCTATGTATTATACAGCGACACAAAATTCGAATTTTGGCTGCCTTTGTGAAGCTGTAGTTAAAGCAATTATTTAATTTATAAAACAAACTATTTTTAAGATGAAAAAGTTATCAGTTTTGATGAGTGTTCTAATGGCATCACTCTTTTTTGTAGCATGTGATAGTGATGATGAAGTGACTCCGGCACTTAAATTTAACCCGGCTGCTGT
>CAZSKF010000090.1:0-9258 GCA_964607405.1 uncultured Proteiniphilum sp.
AGGTGCTGAAAGAAAGCAGATTAGCCTGCAAAGGTGGCTTTCCCGTCCATACCGCAAAAAGAGTAAAGCAGTTCGATTTCTCGAACTGCTTTTTTTTGTTATTAGCTAATTGGTTAGAAGATTGTAATATGCAATATACACTACTATCCATGAAAGCATCATTTTAATGCTCAACCTCAATACCATCATGCTGCAAGAAAATATTGCGAGCCACGTACGACTCATTTCCCGCAGCATCAGAACAATATATCATCATATGATAACTTCCCGGTGTAGCATTTTCCGGTATTACAATCTCATGATGATGAACCTTTGCGTTTTTCCCATTTACTTCCCACGATTTATTAAAGATAAAGTCTATTGTCGCATCAGAAGAACGAGAATGAGTATGCCCATCAAAACTACTATGAATATTTATTTTATAGGATTTAAGCATCGTATCATCATACAACTCCATATCAAAGTGAACATCAGAACCAATCTTCAAAATTGCTCCCTCAACAGGTGAAATCAGGTTTATTACAGGCCTCACCGAATCTCCATAATCATCAGAGCTGCATGAAGCAAAAGATACAAAAAAAATAGCCATAAGGCATACAAGTCTAAAATCAATGTTTGTTTTCATCATAATTTATATTGAAATGGAATTTTAATTAATAATTGAAAGTTTCTCCCTGGTTCGGGGATTTCTACTTTTCTATAGAAGCTTAAATGGTTATAATACTTAGTATCAAATACATTTTGAATCGTAAGACCAATATCTATGTTGATTTCACCTATTTTGCAACTTGTATTGGCACCCAATTGAAGCAAGTGAGCTCCTTTTGTAGGATCTTCGTTCTTTGCAGTTCTATTTTGTGTAGCAATACTTAATAGCTCAACATAAGAATGGTGTTGCTTTTTTCTCCACATCAGGGTATTTCTCATTGATGGTGGAGGTGAAAAGCTTAATGGAGTACGCTCATCTATATTATAAGTATATACATATTCTCCTACGAATTTATATACAAATCCCGCAAACAAACCAACATCTATATCTATTTCAGCTCCCGCAAAAGCAGCTTTATTGCCAGTATAACGATATATTTGGCCAGCATGAGGAAGCACAGACCATTCTCCGGTTGGTCTTAGGTGTATGTAATTTTCAAACCAATTTACAAAAGGGCTTAACAACATATTAACCCTTTGGCCGGCGTATTGATAAGACATATCGATATGCCAACCACGTTCCGAGTTGAGCATAGGATCGCCCTGTTCATGTCTAAAAGTGCCATGATGAACTCCGTTAGAGGATAGCTCATTAGCTCCGGGCAATCTAAAACTGTTGCCAATATTAGATTTTAGCAGATGCTTATTTTTGATATTCCAAACAATACCCAATGAACCGGATAGGTTGCTAAACTTTCGATTTACAGAATAGCTTCTCCACTCATATTTTTTAAGCAAACTATCATCATATCCGAAGCCATGCAGATAATCCTTCAAATAAGGGTCTTTATATTCTTTAGCATCAACACTACCATAATCATATCGCAGCCCACCGCTAAGAAGTATATCTTGTGAAATGTTCCAATTAAATATTCCAAATAATCCTGATGTAAAACGCTTATAAGCAGGCAGCAAAAACGAATAACCACCTATATTATTATTCTGAAATTGCATATCCCAGCCCCCATCAAGCTCCCACATAGAAAAGCTCAACATCTTGACCTTTACTAACGAGCTATATGTATCAAGATTAAACTCAAGCTCTTTGTCGGGATCTATAGCGGGAGGCAATTGGGCTCCGTAATGAGTATGGAATAAACTCCACTCCTCTCTATGATTATTTTGAAATCCAAGATCCCAAGATCCAATCACATTATCCCACATATACTGCTGATGCGATGTTAGCTTAAAATGATTCACCAAACTGTGTGGTAGCTCTATATTGCGACTATCACCATCATCGTGAATCCTAGATGCATCCGGAATACCATGAGCTCCGGGAAAAAACCCAACTTTCTGATATGCATTACTCACTGCATAATTAGATGAATATCTCCATTTTTTATATTCGCTATAAAAATTAAAGTTACGTTCAATACCCGCTGTATTCTTTAATTTACGGCCATGTATAGGTATCTGCTGCGTTAGATATATTATTGTGTCGGTTGGTATTCGATAATCACCAAACTGCTGTTCAGAATAACGCAGCTTGCTATACCACGAGTTCTTCTTAATACCAATAGATATAGAGCCACCTATATTTTCATTTACTGTTTTGCCCAGCAAAACAATATCCCCAAAAATTTGATTCTCAAAGGGTGGAGGTGCCTGACTAATCTCAATTACTCCTCCCATCGCATCACTACCATACAGCAGAGATGATGGACCCTTTCTAATGATCACCCTCTCTACATTGAAAGCGTCAATCTCAAGTCCATGATCACTCCCCCATTGTTGTCCTTCCTGTTTTATACCGTTCTCTGAAACTGATATTCGGTTAAATCCCATTCCACGAATCATAGGCTTTGAAAACCCTGAACCAATGTCCATAGAACGCACTCCCGGCATATGCTCTAATGATTGCATCAAATTGCCTGTAAAATACTCCTTCAAGAACCTCTTTTCTACCACGTCAACCGCAATCGCCGACTTTCTATTTCTAATGGTTTTAAAAGATGATCCTGTTACTACTACACTCTCCAACTCAACATTTGCAGTAGAGTCAGTAGAGTCAGCAGATTGAGCAAACATAGACAAGCAAGACACAAATAGCAACATAGCCAATATAATTTTGGCGCACATATTACTATAAAATGTTTGTTTATAAATAAATTGTTTTTAAAAAGCTAATTGAGAAAAAGCTCAATTTTATAATAAGATATATTATGGGATGGGAGGAGCTCGCAAATTATATGGTACGAAAACAAGCTTATATTCGCCTCTCTTGTATGGAGTCAACAATAAGTCGGTAAAGACCTTTTCTAAATTATCCTCAATGTTACATTCTGCCTCTATAAAGGGAAAAAACGTAAACAAACAGATTGGACAGGTGTCACAATCATGTTCAGATTGGCCTTCGTGATTTTCATGGTCAGCAATATTGCACGTAATACAATTATCACTAATTTCATAAGCATGTAAAGCCTTTGTCATAAAAGGCATAAAAAGTGTGGCAATCATCATGATTGCTACTACTACTCTACTTATGGTTTCTTTTTTCAACTTTCTATTAAAATTTTAGAAGTGCAAATATAATAACATCTTACAGATATGACATTCTTTCGTTTATTATTTATTCAACAGTATTTTTAAAACCACCATTTTGTATTTCTCACTCATTTTACTAACTTTGTGCATATCAATATGAGTTCAATTCCCTACATAGAATATACAAAGTTGGAAGAAGCAGGCTCCAACTTCAACGAGTGGTATCATATGTCACATCTTAGCAATGCTTGTGTATCAGAAGACGTGCATAGAACTCTGGCCTATGCCATTTGTTTGGTCGAAAAAGGTGAATTGCAATTAGAGTCTGATTTATTTGTGCAGAAAGTTAGTGCACCTGCCATCTTTACTCTTGCACCCGAGGTCATAAGAAAGTTTACAGACCTCTATAAAAATTACGACGCACGTATATTCTTTTTCCGTAAAGAGATTTTTCTACAAAGACAAACTGACATCAACTACCTAAACAAGTTTGATTTTTTTGAAAATACAGATCAACAAGTCATCTCATTATCAAACCAGCAGTACATTTTGTTTAAATCATACTTTGATTTAATTCACGAAAAGTCGCTTGAAAACAATATACATACATCTGAGATTATTAGGAGTTTGATATACGTTATTCTTAATGAAGTTGACAGCATACACCAAACACGGGAAACTGAAGAGCAAACTTTGGATAGTCGTGGCAGTCTTATCCTATCTCAATTTAAAAAGCTTTTGGCCAAACATTTTATCGAGCAACAGCAAATTTCATTTTATGCCGATGAATTACACCTTACTCCAAAGTATTTTTCAAGTTTAATAAAACAAGTAAGCGGAAAAACTGCCGGCGACTGGATTAATGAGATGTTATTGTTAGAAGCCAAAGTGCGTTTGCAAAACCCCAACTTAACAATTGCACAAATAGCATACGACCTAAATTATTCTGATCCATCACATTTCAGTAAATTCTTTAAAAAACACACCGGAAAGACCCCTTTACAGTTTAGAAATTAAACTAAAAAGGTAAAATCCGACTTTTATACCATTACCTCCTACTTTTCTCCTTTACTTCGAGTGGCAATAGCCATACCTTTGTATCGTAATTTTAATAACAACATTTAAAACAAAAAAATTATGAGAACAAAGAATTTCACATCAACAACAATCAAGACATTTCTATTAGCAGGATTATTCCTGTATCTATTCAATGCATCAGCCTATGCGCACTGCGACTCTTACGACGGTCCCGTTATCAAAGATGCACTAACTGCATTAAACAATAACAATGTGGAACTAGTACTGAAATGGATAGATCCTCAACAAGAGCAAGAAATAGTAGATTTGTTTAATAAAACACACAAATTAAAAAATGAGGATAAAGAGATATATTCTATCGTGGAGAGACATTTCTTAGAAACTCTTGTAAGATTACATAGAGAAACCGAAGGAGCACCATTTACAGGATTGAAGGCGGCAGGATCAATGACTCCGCTAGTTGAAATGGCAGACAACTCTATCGAAACCAACTCTATAGACGAGGTGTCCAGCACGGTAACATCTCATCTGGACCATATATTAAAAGATCGCTACGCCAAAGTAATGGAATTATACAAAACAAAAGACAATTCAGTAGAACAAGGTCGTGCCTATGTTCATGCATATGTAGAATACACACATACACTAGAGGCATTAGAGCATATTTTACATGGTGATTTTGCTCATTAATCAGCATTATATATAAGCATCACTTTCAATCATACTAACAAGTTAATAAAATAAATTTAGCAATGAAAACTATAAGACTACAATTAGAAACGCTAACATGTCCAAGCTGTGTTACAAGAATAGAAGGCGTTCTGAACAAAGAACCCGGTGTTGAAAATGCAAAAGTTCTATTCAATTCAAGCAAGGTGAAAATTGAATATAACTCCAGCACAATTGATGAAAATCAATTATCAAAAATAGTTGAAGGGATCGGTTTCCCGGTCATATCATAATATATAAATATAATCAAACAGATTCATTCCGGCCCTTCTCCCCTTCATGAGAGAAGAGGCCGGAACATCTAATTATCTTTTCAAACTCTTTTCAAACATATGAAATCCAGACAAGTAAATCAAATAATGTTCATATCAGGAATATTGATTTTTATATCTATAATCATCTACCTGTTAGGCTCAAACAATTTGTTATTAGACTCATTTTTAATTGCAGCCTCTATTGTAGCAGGGGTTCCCACCTTTCTTAAAGCATGGCAAGCATCCAAACAAAAAATGTTTAGTATCGAACTACTCGTTAGTATTGCTGTAATAGGCGCACTAATTATAGGCGAATACACAGAATCAGCAGCAGTGACATTTTTATTCCTTTTTGGGGCTTATCTTGAAGGACGATCTTTAGAAAAGGCACGCAATTCGCTCAAATCACTAATGGATATGGCACCATTGGAAGCAACCGTGGTTCGAAACGGCATACGCTCCATCATCCGTGCAGAAGAAGTTAAGAAAGACGATTTGGTTATTATTCAGACTGGCGAAAAAATAGCTATAGACGGAATAATTATCTCAGGTACGGCATCAATAAACGAATCAGCCATAACCGGAGAGTCAAACCTAAAAAGCAAAAAGGCTAACGACAAGGTATTTAGTGGTAGCATTTTAGATAGTGGATACCTAGAAGTAATAACTAAAAAGACAGGGAAAGATACTACCTTCTCAAAAATCATTGAGCTTGTAGAAGAAGCACAAGAAGGAAAAGCCAAAACACAACGGTTTTTAGAAAGATTCGCAAGATACTACACACCAGGAGTTATACTTCTTTCTGCATTAGTTTGGCTTATCACACAGAATATACACCTAGCACTCACATTCTTAGTAATTGCATGTCCGGGAGCTTTAGTTATTTCAGCACCTGTATCAATAGTAGCAGGAATTGGTAATGCTGCACGCAATGGAATTCTGATTAAAGGTGGAGAGGTTATGGAAAACCTTTCAAAAATAAATGCTGTAGTATTTGACAAAACAGGAACTTTGACCAACGGAAAGCCCTCAGTGACAAATATCAAAGGATTTGGCGTGAATGAGAATGATTTATTATTAATGTCAGCAGAAGCCGAAATTATTTCGGAGCATCATTTAGGAAGAGCAATTGTAGAAGAAGCAAAGAATAGAGGATTAGAGCTGACTAACCAACCAACTGATATTCAGGTTTTGAAAGGTCGAGGCATAAAAGTTAAGCTAAATGGCAACTCTCTATATTTGGGAAATAGGCAAGGACTGATTCAAAACGACATACCACTAAAAGATGAAATAGACAACTATGCCACACAACAAGAGAATGTAGGCAACACAGCTGTTTTTGTGGCTAATAGCACTCAAGTATTAGGAGTGATATCTATTGCTGACACTATTAGAGATAAAGCAAAGGAAACTATCACTCAACTAAAGGGTGAGGGTATTGAGCATTTGGTAATGCTTACAGGTGATAATAAACAAACAGCCAATATAGTATCAAACAAACTTAATCTAGACAAGACATTTGCAGAATTACTACCGGAAGATAAAGCAAATAAAGTGAAGAAATGTATGGCCAATGGTACAAACCTTGCAATGCTTGGTGATGGTGTTAATGATGCACCTGCACTAGCCACAGCCAATGTTGGGATTGCTATGGGGGTTGCAGGAACAGATGTGGCCATGGAAACAGCAGATGTAATACTTATGGCTGACAATCTGGAAAAATTGACACATGCCCTTAAGTTATCCAAAAAAACAATAATCAATATGAAACAAAATATGGCTATTGCTATAGGCACCGTGGCAATATTACTTATTGGTGTATTAACCAAGAACATCAACCTTGCCTCAGGAATGTTAATTCATGAGTTAAGTGTACTCATCGTTATATTAAACGCTATAAGACTAGTCAAATATAGTCCGACAAGCCAATTTGAACGTCTAAAACAACAAATATCAATAAAGTTCAGCTAAGAGATAGTTTTAGGAAAATCACTCATCCTTGTGGTATAACATGGCGAAAGGCGCTCCTGCTTTATTTTCCACTGCTTCCCATCCCCTAGTGCGGCAAGCTTAAGAGTATTTCTGCCATACTTTGCATTAGTACGGTCCAGCACCTCCATCAGCCGTTTGTGCTTAGCCCGGTCTATGTTATCCCACAAGTTCATTTGATAAGCCTCTTCACCCGAAATATCCATAAGCATCACCCCCGCCTTTTTATACTTATATCCCGGCAAATATATCCTATCCAATCCTTCAGAAACATAACGCAAAATCTCCATACTGGAGTTTGTCGCCACCGGCATATTGATAACAGTATGCTGGTTATTTTGCAACAAATCATCACGGTATCTGTTAGTCTGCAAAAATACCATTACCGATTTGGCATACGACTTCTGCTCACGCAATTTGGCTGCAGCCATACAAGTATAAGTAGCGGCGGCCTCCTTCACCACAGAAAGCTCCTCAATCATCTTACCAAAAGATCTTGACACCATAATACTCTGCTTATCAGGAGCCACAGTTTCCATTTCAATACACGGCTCGCCGTTTAGCTCACACCAAGTGCGCTCGCCCACCACCGTCATACTCTTTCTCACCCATCCACGGCTCAGTTGAGTAAAATCATACGCAGTCTTCACACCAATTTTCAACAATCGCTCAGTGTGCCTCCTGCCAATACCCCACACATCACCAATCTCAGTTAGCTGCAAAGCCCTCACCCGCTTATCCTCAGTATCTATAATACATACACCCTCATAGCCGGGATACTTTTTGGCAAATCTGTTGGCCACCTTTGCCAATGTTTTGGTAGGCGCCACGCCAACACCCACGGGAATGCCAATACCCTGCCGCACCGTGCGCGACATCTCAAGGCAATAATCTCGCAACTTATCCCCATCAAAACCACTAAAATCTAGAAAGGCCTCATCTATAGAATAATCTTCAATAGCAGGCGTAAAGCGCGACAAAAGCCCCTTCATGCGCATCGACATATCAGCATACAACACAAAATTGGTAGAAAACACCTGCACATTATGTCGCTTCACCAATTGCTCTATCTCAAAATAATTGGCACCCATCTTGATGCCCAAAGCCTTGGCCTCATTACTTCTGGCAATAGCACAGCCATCATTGTTCGAAAGAACAATCACAGGCCTATTCTCCAGCGAAGAGTCGAACACCCGCTCGCAGGATACAAAAAAATTATTACCATCTACCAAAGCATACATACGTCAAAACTTTTTTATTACGAAACGCACCACACCCCAACGCTTCAGTTCCTCACCCTGCTTCACTATAATGGGTTCGAAGTTGGGATTTGACGAAACCAAAGCAACATGATCTTTGCGATATTCAAGTCGCTTCATCGTAAACTCACCATCAATCGAAAATATCACAATAGCATTTTCATATGGCTCTACCAGTTTATCCACCACCAGCAAATCCCCCTCAAAAATACCATCACCACTCAGGCTGTTACCCCCTGCATACAAGCAAAAAGTACTCTCCTTACTTTTTATGAGCAACCTATTAAAATCAATACCCTGCTCCATATAATTATATGCCTCGCTAGGAAATCCTGCAGCAACGGGGCTGGTATATAAATCCACCTCCGCCTGCAAAAGTTCATCCGCAATAGGAATTAATCTATTTAAATATGCGTTTACCGTTTTCATATGATTACAAAGATACAAAATTGATACTCCCTTTTTATTTTTCAATAACGATAATTTATTTCGTTGCTCGAACTTTTCTCACACCCCAATGGTTAAATCCCTATGAAAGATTTATCCAACTTCAGAGAAGAATATCGTAGCGGCGAACTACACGAAAACGAAATAAAAGAAAATCCATTTCAGCAATTTGAGATATGGATGCAAGATGCTATCAACAACAAAACCATAGAGCCTAATGCAATGGCAGTGGCCACATCCACGCCCGATGGCAAACCCTCTATTAGAGTGGTATTGCTAAAAGAGCTCACAGATGATGGATTTGTGTTTTTCACCAACTATAACAGCCGCAAAGGTCACGAAATAGA
>CAZSKF010000091.1:0-9256 GCA_964607405.1 uncultured Proteiniphilum sp.
GCTTTTTGACAAACGAAAAACTTACTATTGTCGGTGCTGCCGGCATGATTGGATCAAACATGGCACAAACAGCTGCTATGATGCGTTTAACATCTAACATTTGTCTTTACGACCCATTTGCTTTAGGTCTTGAAGGAGTATCTGAAGAGATGCGTCACTGCGGATTTGAAGGTGTAAACTTCACATTCACCACAGATATCAAAGAAGCATTCACTGACACTAAGTATATGATCTCTTCGGGTGGTGCACCACGTAAAGATGGTATGACTCGTGAAGACCTATTGAAAGGTAATGCTGAAATTGCAGCACAGCTTGGAAAAGATATCAAAACATACTGTCCTGACTTGAAACACTTGACAGTTATCTTCAACCCTGCTGATATCACCGGACTTGTTGCTCTTATCCACTCAGGATTGAAACCATCATGCGTTACAACTCTTGCAGGACTTGACAGCACACGTTTGCAAAGCGAATTGGCTAAACACTTTGGAGTGAACCAAAGCCAAGTTACAAACACTCGCACATATGGCGGACACGGTGAGCAAATGGCAGTATTTGCATCAACTGCAAAGGTTGACGGCAAACCTCTTACTGACCTTATCGGAACCGACGCTCTTACAAACGAAGATTGGGACGCATTGAAAACTCGCGTTACTAAAGGTGGTGCAAGCATCATCAAATTACGTGGTCGTTCATCATTCCAGAGCCCATCATACGTTTCAGTTGAGATGATTCGTGCAGCAATGGGTGGCGATAAGTTCAACTGGCCTTCAGGATGCTACGTAAACACTCCTGACTTCCCACAAATCATGATGGCTATGGAAACAGACATCACTAAAGATGGCGTAGTTATCAACGAAACTAAAGGAACTGATAGCGAAATGGCAGCATTGAAAGAGAGCTACTCTCACCTTGCAAAACTTCGCGACGAAGTAATCGAAATGGGTATTATCCCTGCATTAGCAGATTGGACAACAGTAAATCCAAACCTATAGTATTTCGATACAGTATATACAGAAAAGCTCCGGAGATTTTCCGGAGCTTTTTTTATTTACTATCATAATATTATTTACTACAGCAAGCTCCACGCAACCGTCAAACCAGCCATCACTATGGATACCATACTCATCAATTTAATTAATATATTAAGTGAAGGTCCCGATGTATCTTTAAATGGATCGCCAACAGTATCGCCCACCACAGTGGCTTTATGAGCATCACTACCCTTTCCACCCATATTACCTTCTTCTATATATTTCTTGGCATTATCCCATGCCCCACCGGCATTAGCCATAAATACCGCCAACACAAAGCCCGAACCTAAAGCGCCCGCCAAAAGGCCCATCACACCGGCAACTCCAAAAATCACACCTACTAATATGGGAGTGGCAATTGCTAGCAGCGAGGGGAATAACATCTCTCTCTGCGCCCCTTTGGTTGATATCTCAACACATCGTGCATAATCAGGAGTTCCTTCACCTGTCAATATCCCCTTAATCTCTCTAAATTGTCGTCTCACCTCTTCCACCATTAGCTGAGCAGCACGCCCCACAGCATTCATAGTTAGCCCGGTGAAGAGAAATGACATCATAGCCCCAATAAAAATACCAACAATTACTTTTGGATTCATCAGCGTAACCTGAAAGTAATTCATAAAGTCAACAAAGCTAGCCTTTGCCACCTCCACAGTGTCACCATTGGCAAACTCAAGTATATTATCACCCAAACGAATCATTCCTATTCTTATCTCCTCCATATAAGAAGCCATAAGAGCAAGCCCCGTTAGTGCAGCCGAACCTATGGCAAACCCTTTGCCCGTAGCTGCTGTAGTATTACCAAGAGCATCAAGCGAGTCTGTTCTTCTTCTCACCTCAGGCTCCAAACCACTCATTTCAGCATTTCCGCCAGCATTATCAGCTATTGGCCCATAAGCATCAGTGGCAAGAGTGATACCTAAAGTAGAAAGCATGCCAACAGCAGCAATAGCCACTCCATACAAACCAAGGCTTAATCCTCTGGCCGTTAACATCACTTCTACATCAAATCTAATGGCACTTAAATATGAAATTACAATTGCCAATACTATCGATATTACAGGTATTGCCGTAGAAATCATACCTGTTCCCACACCTGAAATAATTACAGTTGCAGGCCCCGTTTCAGCACTTTGTGCAATATTCTTAGTAGGATTAAATGAATGTGAGGTAAAATATTCAGTAGCCTGGCCAATAATTATCCCTGCAAGCAAACCGGCAATTACAGAGAATGAAAGTCCTACCCAGTTTTCAAACTTCAATAGATAAAACACAAAGAATGTGGCTACAGCTATTAATGCGGCACTAGTATTAACACCACGATTAAGGGCACTCATCAATTCCTTCATTGATGCATTCTCTTTTGTGCGAACCAAAAATATTCCCAGTATTGACAGAAACACACCTATAGCGGCTATCAACATTGGTGCAAAAACTGCTTTCAACTGCATTTCCGGGTTAAGCACAAAGGCAGAAGCACCCAACGCGGCGGTTGACAAAATAGAACCACAATAAGACTCATAAAGGTCGGCACCCATACCTGCCACATCACCCACATTGTCGCCCACATTATCAGCAATAGTTGCAGGATTGCGCGGATCATCTTCAGGAATACCAGCCTCAACTTTACCTACAAGGTCGGCACCAACATCGGCAGCCTTAGTATAAATACCCCCACCCACACGGGCAAACAATGCCTGAGTAGATGCCCCCATACCAAATGTGAGCATAGTTGTGGTGATTAAAATCAGCTTGTGTCCTGCATCGGCCGAGTCAACAAAATAATCCAGTATCAGATACCACACAGAAATATCAAGCAAGGCAAGACCCACCACAACCAAGCCCATCACGGCACCCGACCTGAATGCAACCTGGAGTCCACTATTGAGCGAGCTGCGGGCAGCATTGGCTGTTCTGGCCGAGGCATATGTGGCAGTTTTCATTCCAAAGAAACCGGCCAAAGCAGAAAAGAAACCGCCCGTGATAAATGCAAAAGGAACCCACCCATTTTGCAAACCAAAATAGGCCATAACTCCAAAAATCAAGGCTAAAATTACAAAAACAACGGCAACAACCTTATATTGCTGCCTAAGATAAGACATAGACCCATCGCGAACGTGTTTGGCAATAGTTTTCATTGTGTCGGTGCCTTCGCTTTTCTTCATCATATTGCTAAAGAAATAGTATGCAAAACCCAAGGCAAATAAGGAAGAGATTGGAACAAGATAAAAATACATCATAGGACTATATGTTTTTTGGATTAATAAATTTCCTATTATATCAAAGGTTCTAATTATAACTACACAAAGTAACGATTTATATTTATTAAAAGCTATACTAGTTATAAATCAAAACATTTTAGATGAATCTTTGTTTAATTTAATTGATTTCATTTTTTAATTAATAAGTAATTATGGAGAATTTACACTTTGACACACTACAAGTGCATGCAGGACAACAACCCGACCCAATAGAGGGCACAAGGGTGACACCAATACATCAGTCAACAGCATTTGTATTTAAAAACGCAGAACATGGTGCAAACCTTTTCGGACTAAGAGAGTTTGGCAATATTTATACCCGCCTTCAAAACCCCACAACGGATGTTTTTGAAAAACGAATGGCAGCATTAGAAAAGGGAGTTGCCGCGTTAGCTACCGGATCCGGACAATCAGCAGAATTTATAGTAATAAACAACATAGCAAAAGCAGGCGACAACATTGTTACGTCACCCTTTTTGTATGGTGGAACTTATAATCTGTTTAAAGTATCACTTGCAAGACTTGGTATAGACTTTAGATTTGCGGAAGACGACAGCGCCGAAAGCCTGGAAGCACTGATAGACGAAAACACTAAGGGCATCTATCTTGAGATGATAGGAAACCCGGAGTATAACATACCCGATTTTGAAAAAATAATAGCAATGGCACGCAAACATGATGTGCCGGTTATTGTTGACAATACATTTGCTCAGGGCGGATACTTGTTCAACCCTATTGAGTGGGGTGCAAACGTAGTGGTTCACTCAGCCACAAAATGGATAGGCGGTCATGGCACATCAATGGGAGGTATTATTATTGACGGTGGAAACTATAATTGGGGGAATGGAAAGTATCCTGAATTTAGCGAACCATCAGAAGGATATCACGGACTTAACTTCTGGGATACATTTGGCGATAAATCTCCTTTTGGCAATATAGCTTTTGCAATACGATGCAGAGTGGAGGGACTTAGAGACTTTGGTCCTGCCATCAGTCCATTTAATTCATTCATGATGCTTCAAGGTTTGGAGACATTATCTCTAAGATCTGAACGAATCAATTATAATGCACTAGAAATAGCAAAATGGCTGGAAGCTCATCCAAAAGTGGAGAAGGTGAACTATCCCGGCTTAGAAAGCAATAAGTATCACAGCTTGGCTAAAAAGTATTTGAAAAATGGCGGATTTGGCGGTGTTCTATCATTCTTTATTAAAGGAGATGAGAAACAAGCAGCCACCGTTATCGACAATCTTAAATGGATTAGCCACGTAGCTAACGTGGGTGATGCCAAAACCCTTATCATTCACCCCGCCACCACCACTCACGAGCAACTATCAAAAGAGGCTCAATTGGCAGCAGGGGTATATCCTAATATGCTACGCCTATCTCTTGGCATTGAGCATATTGATGATATCAAAAATGAATTGGAGCAAGCTTTAGCTAAATTGTAATACATAATTTAGCATTATACATATATAAAAAATAAGTCCTAAATAACTGAGTGTTATTTAGGACTTTTATTTTTAGTTACAATAAAACAAGTTTCTAATTATCAATAATCACCTCTTTTATTGCTCTTTGATCTTGTATTATGATTCTTAATTCTTGCTCCAGATCAACTCTGCTTACCTCCATATCTTCAATTTCAACGCGCTGCCAAATCTCCTCTACCCATCTGTTTTGGTCTGTACCAAACTCATCTACGGCCTGAAACCATCTTAAGTATAAGAACTTTGCACCCGCAAGTCTCAAATGAAGCGGATTATCTTTTCCTATTTGCGTACGATTGAATGAATGACGAATCTCTTCCGTGTAAATTGAATCTCCATCCAGCCTAAACTTACCATCCACCGTTATCATAGCACCTTTCTCAGTAGTCATGAAGTTGAAAAAACGTCCATCTTCACAAATCATCTTAAACATTCCTCGGGGCATACGCTTATAGCCATCTTCGTTGCTGTTGTGAACTGCTTTTACTTCCCACAATCCAAACATGCGCTGTGCTGTTTCACTTTTAAGCCCCTTCTTTGATGTACCACATCCTACAAGCAATATAGCCATCAACATAATAATTGAAAATCTAAAAAGCCTAGTATTCATGATTGTTGCAATTTATGATTATTAATACCCACTATACAGACTACAAATATAAGATTTTTTTACAAATGTGCAACTTTTTTTGATAATTTATTTACAAAAAAGGGCTGTCATGCAATTCTACTTGCAACAGCCCCTTTAGTCTTAGTATTAAGAGATTGATTTATCTACTCGCTTATATCCATTTCTTCAATAAGATGAGTAGCTCCCATATATTTGTCAATTACAAACAATACATATCTTACATCTACAATAATGCTTCTTTGATAGTCGGGCAGATATTGTACATCTCCCCCTACTCCTTCCCAGTTACGGTCAAAGTTGATACCAATCAGTTCACCTTTTGCATTAAGTAGCGGGCTTCCTGAGTTTCCTCCGGTGCTATGAGTTGATGCTGCAATACACACAGGCATACGGCCATCTTTCATTGCATATCTTCCAAAGTCGTTATTGTTATACAGATACTTTAATTTTTCGGGTACCACAAACTCCCAATTCTCAGAGTCCTCTTTCTCCATCACCCCATCCAATGTGGTTTGATAATCATAGTAAACAGCATCAGTGGGCTTATATCCCTTCAGCTGGCCATAAGCCAATCTGATAGTCAAGTTGGCATCAGGAGCATAAGCAATTGGTCCGTCCATCTCAAGGATTCCCTCAAGATACTTTCGGCGGGCAATGCTAAATGCATTATTATATGAGCTTTGTTTCTCTCTAAGCTGAGACGACTCTGCTCTAACTGATTTTGCAAACAAGAACATTGGATCATTAATCAGCTTATCGGCTGTGGGGCTTTTTGCAAACTCATTAAAGTTATCCTCACTTGCAAATAAAGAATTATCAAAGATAAAATCAACATACCCATCCACATCACCGTCAAACTTCAGATACAATTCATTTATATATTCTGGCAGATTCTCCTGATCGATATGCTCAGTGTAGGCACTTATCATTGCCTTTGCAACCTTTCTATCAACCTCAGGATTATAATCTTTATTGGCAAACTTTTCAAAATCTGCTTTCAAAAGTGATAAATTATGCTCAATATTTGCTTTATCATTATCTTTAAGAGCTGATGCTAGTTTATCAGAGTTTGCAGTAGGCACACTTGCAAACTCAATACCTCTTATTATAGCTTCAGTAAGATAAGTACTTCTGGCACGATACTCTCCCCTGTTGGCAATAATAGATTCTATAGAATTAATAGCCTCTATATATTCAGGTTTATTATTTTTTGCTGCCCACTCTATCACTCTTTCTTGCTGTTCATACTTTGTTTGCACAAAGTCACGCATATCAATAGCCCAGTTAGAACCTATTGCTCTTTTATACGCATTTGTAGATCCGGAGTATTTTGAAGCATACTGAATCTTTACGTGTGGATCTGTCAACATCTCTTCAAGCAAAGTTTCTTGACGCACTTTTCTCATATCAATAAGAATTTCATTATCTATATCTCTTCTTTCTTCCACCTCCCACGAAGTGTAAAACTTATTTGTGGTGCCCGGGAAACCCATCATCATCACAAAATCATTTTCACTTTTTTCGGCAGTCGAAATCGTTAGCCAGCGTTTAGGCTTCAACGGAACATTGTTGGGCGAATAATCTGCAGGATTTCCATCCTTATCAGCATATATTCTAAAAACAGAGAAGTCTCCTGTATGTCTTGGCCATGTCCAGTTGTCAGTGTCAGCACCAAACTTTCCTATCGAGCTAGGAGGAGCCGCTACCAATCTAACATCAGAGTAAATCTTTTTTACAAACATAAAGTATTGATTACCCTCAAAGAAAGGCTTAATCTCTACATCCATTCCGGGATTGTTGCTTAGGAAGTCTTCACCAACCTTTTCTATAGCAACCTTTTTCAGATATGAAGGTGAAAGATATAAAACACCATCCTTATCTTGATCTTTGTCACGTTTAAGAGCTGACTTAACAAACTCAGTCACGTCTTCAATCCTGTCCACAAAAGTTACAGTAAGACCCGGGTTTGGCAATTCTTCACCCAGACTCATTGCCCAAAATCCATCCTCAAGATAATTATTCTCTAACGAGCTGTGATTTTGAATTTGACCATAGCCGCAGTGATGATTAGTAAGAACCAATCCTTTGGAAGAGATAACCTCGCCGGTGCATCCTCTGCCAAACTGAACAACAGCATCTTTAATTGACGAACCATCGGGATTATAAATATCATAATCCTCCAGTTGTAATCCCATCTTTTGCATTTCCGAAAGTTTTTGTTGCTTCAGCAAATGCAGCATCCACATTCCCTCATCGGCTCTAGCCATTAAGCTAAAAAGCACAACAGCCAACGAGAGAGCAATCTTTTTAAATGTCATCGTTTTTTATTATTTTGAAGTTTATAAGAATGTATTATTTAGGTTTAAACAAAATCATCACCGTATCTGAACTTCACCTCAGTTACGAAATGTTTTATTCTCTGTTCTTCCTCTTTTTTGCAAATCAACAAAGAGTTTTCCGACTCGGCCACAATGTATCCTTCAAGTCCCTGAATAACCACAAGTTTATTATCACTCATCGTTACAACGTTTTCGCTACTATCAAAAAACAGTGATTTGCTATTGAAGCTGACATTATTATCATCATCCTTTTCAGACACCTCATACAATGCACCCCACGTACCAAGGTCAGACCATCCAAAATCAGATCCAATGACATACACGTTATCTGCCTTTTCCAAGATACCATAATCTATTGATATATTTGGGCAGAAAGGAAACGCCTCATCGATAAACGATTTTTCATCGGCAGTATTAAATTTATCCTTACCCTCCATCATCTTGTTGTATATATCCGGCAGGTGAGTTTTAAATGAATTAATTATGGTCTCCACATTCCATAGAAAGATACCCGAGTTCCAAACAAACTCGCCACTTTCATAAAACACCTTAGCAAGATCAATATTGGGCTTCTCGGTAAATGTTTTCACCTTCTTAATGCCATCAATCTCTTCCTTGCTTTCCTGAATATAACCATATCCTGTTTCGGGGCGACTAGGTGTAATACCCAATGTAAGCAAACATGGATTTTTCTCCACAAACTCCAGCCCGCGCTCAATCTCTTTAAGGAAAATATCCTCTTTTAGTATAAGATGATCTGATGGCGCTACAATAATATTTGCATTGGGATCTTTTGCGTATATATGAAATGCAGCATACGCTATTGCAGGAGCAGTGTTTCTACGCAAAGGCTCCAGCAAAACCTGTCTTTCCGACAACTTTGGCAGCTGCTTTCTGGTAATATCAGCATAAGAATCATTAGTCACAACATAAATATTATCAACAGGGATAAGCTTTTCGAATCTATCGAAAGTGGTTTGCAGCAAAGAGCGACCAGTACCAAAAAAATCGAGGAATTGTTTGGGCCTCTCCTCTCTACTAAAAGGCCAAAAGCGGCTACCAACGCCACCACTCATTATTACGCAATAGTTGTTATTGTTTCTCATTAACAAACAGATTAAATATGTGAGTAAAAAATGTTTCGGGTTCACAATCCATTAAGCTATCCTATCATAGCCCGGCAATATAAAGTTATAACATATGCCCGGCACTTAATGTTTCAACCCCAAATCTCTATTTAGTATATAAAGATAGAAATAAAATCTTAGTTGAAATAAAAAAATGCACTTGTTTTAGAAAAAAAGGGCCAAACAATTTTGTTATCAATTTTTTTTGTGTACTTTTGCACTCGCATTAGAGCAATGCCCAGATGGCGGAATTGGTAGACGCGTTGGTCTCAAACACCAATGGATGCAAGTCCTTGCCGGTTCGATCCCGGCTCTGGGTACTAAGCAAGCAAAAACCCGGCTAACATTTGTTAGTCGGGTTTTTTATTTACTAT
>CAZSKF010000092.1:0-6015 GCA_964607405.1 uncultured Proteiniphilum sp.
ACGCCGTCTTCAAATTCAAACGATACGAGGATGCAAGCCTCGAATATACCGGAATACACAAACATAAGGTGGACAGGGTGGGAGGATACGACACCACTACCACAAGGCGCGAGTTTGAGGAGATGGTGTGATGCTTTGCCAGAGGGCTGTACGTGCCTGGCTAAGTATTGATTAAGCTTTATTGGTTTTTGTTTTAAAACAAAAGGAATTGAGATGTTGTTTTATTACTAAATATTCGTACATTTGTAGTGTGAGCATATTTATGATAATTCAATAATATAATAATTCAAATAAATAAACTTGATTGATATGGAACGATTAACTCCTCAGGAAGAAAAAGTGATGTTGCTGGTGTGGCAACTAAAAGAGTGTGCTGTGAAAGATGTGTGGGAACTAATGGAAGAACCAAGACCTCCTTATACTACTTTGGCTTCTATTTTGGCCAATCTTGAAAGAAAGAATTATGTGTCGCTAAAACGTTTTGGTAACGTGAAGGTGTTTTATCCCAAAATCACTAAGACAGCGTATAAGCATAACTTTATGGCGGGGATGGTCAAAAGCTACTTTAATGATTCGTTCAAGGAGATGGTTACGTTTTTTGCCAAGGGGCAGGAGCTGTCGGCCGATGACTTGAATGAAATTGTGGATTTGATTGAGAAGGGAAAGAATAAGAAAAAGTAGATTGCTATGAATAATCTGATTGCTTATATAATAATGGTGAATGGGGGCTTTGTACTATTCTATTTGTTGTACAAACTGTTGTTTCAGCGCGACACATTCTTCCGTTTTAGGCGATATTACTTGTTGGGGGCTTTGCTGTTTTCGCTGATTTATCCTTTACTTCCGGTTTTTGATGTTTCGGGGCTGTTGCCTCAAAAGCAATATGCAGAGGCTTCTGTGGCCGTGGTGGAAGTGGGCGATGTGGTGGCTCATATGGTGGAGCTTGATGAGGTTGCCGGTGCTTCGTTCAACTGGTCGGCGCTTCTGATTGCTATTTATAGTGCCGGTTCGGCATTTTTTCTATTCAAGATTTTGTTTCAGCTGGTGCGCCTGGTGAGGTTTAGGCTCACTGCTGAATTGCGCAGTCATAATGGTATTTCATACCGCCAGCTGGAGAATAAGCATGCGCCTTTCTCGTTTTTCAAATGGATTTTTGTGGATGAGAATTTGCATAATGATGCTAAGCTTGATCAGATTTTGATTCATGAATATATTCATGCTAATCAGTGGCATTCGGCAGATGTGATGCTGGCTGAGATTGTGAGGGTTGCTTTTTGGTGGAACCCTGCTGTGTGGCTTATTAAAAAAGAGATTGTAATTAACCTGGAATATATTGCTGATAGTGAGGTGCTGAGCGAGGGGGTTGATAGACGCGACTATCAATATCACTTGTTGCACTTGACTTATCCGCAAACTAACTTAAAACTGACAAATAACTTTAATGTATCACAATTAAAACAACGTATTACGATGATGAACAAAGAAAAAACACCCGTGAAACAAATGGCAAAATATTTATTGGTTTTGCCGATGGTGCTGTTGCTGATTACTGCCAACAGTGTGTATGCGCAAAAAGTGACCCCACAAAAGGTGGTTACTACGACTGATGCCGAAGGCTCCGTTTCTTTTAAAATAGAAAAGAGTGATGATGCGCTTAAGGATGGTAAGATTACTATTAGAGGTATTCAGGACTCTATAAATGGCAAGCCGCTGATTATTGTTGATGATGTGAGGATGGCTAAGGATTTTGAGATTAATAGTATTTCTACTAATGATATTCAATCAATATCTGTATTAAAAGATAAGAGTGCAGTAGCATTGCATGGTGAGGAGGCTAAGAATGGTGTGATTATTATTACTACCAAGAAGAAGGCTTTGGAGCAGGAGGAGTTGAAAAGAAAAGCAATGACTCCTGATAATAATGAAGTTTTTGTCGTGGTTGAGAATCAACCTGAATATCCGGGTGGTTCGGCGGCTATGATGGAGTTTTTGGCTGCTAATATTCAGTATCCGGCCGAGGCTAAAGATAAGGGTATTCAGGGTAGGGTGATTACTAATTTTGTGATAGAGACGGATGGTTCCATTAGTGATGTTCAGATTGTGCGTGGGGTTGATCCTTTGCTTGACAAGGAGGCTGCGCGTGTAATTGGTTCGATGCCTAAATGGAAGCCTGGTGTGCAGAGGGGTAATGAGGTGAGGGTTAGATATACTTTGCCCGTTGTGTTTAGATTGCCTGCTAAGCAGCCTCTTTTGGATGAGATAGTGATTAAGCCTGTGCCTATGCCTATTGAGTTTCCCGGTGGATCAAGTGCTATGCTGAAGTATATTAGTGATAATGTGAAATATCCCGTTATTGCTCAGGAAAATGGTATTCAGGGTTTGGTTGAGGTGACTTGCAGTGTGAACTCTGACGGTGAGGTTAGGTTTGTGCAGTTCAACAAAAAAGCTGATCCTTCTTTGGATAATGAGGCGAAAAGAGTGATGGAGTCTATGCCTAATTGGCAGTTGGCTGAGGGTGTGAAGGGTACTCCTTCTGCATTTCTGTTTAATCAAACTTTTGTTTTTAGATTGCAGGGTGAGAATGTTGAATCGTTCGCGACCGGAGATTTACCTGCCAATGCTGTGGTTATTGTAGGCTATGGAGCTAAGTAGGGTATATATTTTTATAGAAATAATAAAGGGACTGCTCAATCGCGAGGCAGTCCCTTATTTTTTTGTTTGTAGCTCTATTGTGTTAGTGCTCTGTGATTAGCATGCCTGCCCGGCCGCTAATTTGCATTAATGATATTTCGTAGAGCTTGGTTCTATATTGTGCGTTCACTAGTCTTTGTTCGGCATTGAGCAGGCTCACTTGTGCTTCACGAAGTTGTATGCCCGATAGGTCGCCAATCAGATATCGCTCCATGGCTATATCGTGATTGAGCTGTGCATTTTCGAGACTTTCTTTTTCTAGTTCTGCTAGTAGTATATTGTTTTGATATGCTACCCACATGTTTGCAAAGTCGCTTTGCAGATATAGTTTTTGTCTGTCTGTTTGCAGCTCTTGATTGTTGATTCTTATTCGTGCATTCTTTTGCTCGCGTCTTCTGTTGAATCCGTCAAATATATTAAACCCTAGTGTTATGCCTGCGCTTGGCCCCCAATTGCGCTGCTGGTCTAGGCTGCCGTTGCTATAGTTGTAGTGGGTGTAGCCGTAGCTGCCGTTCAACCTTAGATATGGGTAGTTTTGACTTTGCAGTGTTTTGAGATCTAGCTTGCTTAGTGTTTTATTCTTTTCGGCTAGTAGCAGCAGGGTGTTGTTTTGCATCATATCGTCATACAGGGCTTGCTTTTGCAATAGTTTGTTGACGCTGATGGCGCTGTCGGCTGCTGCAAATTCTTGCTCGGGATTGTGAAGTCCCATTAATTCATTTAGCTTGATGCGTGATGAGTGTAGCACTTCGTATTGCTGAATGAGCTGTGAGCTGTCGGTGTTGAAGTCAACTTTGGCTTGTTGCAAATCCAGACGCGAAAAAGATCCTATCTGGTATCTTGCTTCTACAATGCGTAGTCGTTCGCGCGACAGGTCAACGGCTTGTTGCAAGTTTTTGAGCAACTGTTTTTGTTGCACAAAATTGTAATACTCGGCTGATATGTCTGCCAAAAAGTCTTCTATTCTGAGGCGTGTGTTGAGCTCGCCCATTGTTTGCAACTCCTTTAGCCGCTTGTGGTTGGTTTGCACTCTGAATCCTTCAAACAGTGTCCAATTGAGGTTTACTGCCGCATCCAGCGTTTGTGTGCCGGATGATGCAGTTGCTGTTTTTTCTCCTCCTGCGGGTGTGTTGTTCGAAGAGCTTTCTCTGATGTTGTATCCTGAGGTTAGACCCACTGTGGGCAGGTAGCCTGCATTGCCCAGGGTTACGTTGTTGTCAGATATTTGCTGTTCGTTTCTTATTATCTGCAGGTCGTAGTTGTTTTCAAGACCTATTCTTATTATATCGTTGAGGTCTAATACTTCTTGCGAAAGTATGGTTGATGGCACTATGAGTGCTATGGCGATAAATATGTTTTGTATAGTTCTTTTCATTTTTCTTTTTTTTCTCTGTCGGTGGATAGATAGATATACATTGCCGGAACAACAAACAGAGTGAGGAATGTTGATACTAGCATACCGCCAACTACTGCTACTCCCATGGCTATACGTCCGTTGGCTCCTTCGCCTGTGGCTAGTGCCAGGGGCAATAGTCCCAATACGGTGGATACACTGGTCATAAGAATTGGGCGTAGTCGCTGATTGGATGCTGTGACTAGTGATTCAAACTTGCTCATTCCCGAGATTTGTCGCTGGTTGGCAAATTCCACTATCAGAATTCCGTTTTTGGCTACAAGGCCTATTAGCATGATTATTCCAATTTGGCTGTAGATGTTCATCGTGACTCCAAATGCCCACATAAATAGTAGGGCGCCAAATACGGCAAGGGGCACGGTAAACATTATCACAAACGGGTCTTTGAAGCTTTCGAACTGTGCTGCCAGTACCAAGAATATTAGCACGATGGCAAGCCCGAATGCAAACAGAAGACTGGATGAGCTTTCGCGGAAGTTGCGCGATTCGCCTTCTAGTGATGTTCTGAATGTGTCGTCTAATACTTCGGCTGCTATTCGGTCCATTTCGTCAAGTCCTTGTCCTAGTGAGTATCCTTTTGATAATCCTGCGGATAGGGTGGCTGAGTTGAATCGGTTGTATCTATATAGCTGTGGTGGTGCCACAGTTTCTTCAAGTGTTACGAGGTTGTCCATCTGTATCATTCGTCCATCTTTGTTTTTAACGTAGATGGTTTTTAGATCTAGAGGAGTGTTACGTTGTTGGCGGTTTATTTCGCCCAACACTTGATATTGCTTTCCGTTCATATAGAAGTATCCCATTCTTTGACCACTAAGTGCATATTGCAGTGTTTGCCCTATGTCGCGAGTGCTTACGCCCAGAAGGGCTGCCTTGTCTCTGTCGATAAGGATTCGGGTTTCGGGTTTGGTGAACTTCAGGTTCACGTCGGTCATCTGAAAATATGGGCTTTCGTTCATCTTCTCCAAAAATGGGGGGATAAATTCTTGCAGCTTTCGGATGTTGGGTGCTTGCAATACATATTGAATGGGCATGCCTCCGCGTCGTCCGCCAAAGGATGATGTTTGTTGCACAAATGCTCGTGCTTCTGTTTCGTTTCTTACAGCCATTGTGAGCTGGTCGGCTACTTCCATCTGGCTGCGGTCTCTTAGTCGCATGTCGGGAAGGATAACTCTGGCCATGCTGAATCCGCTTCGTGCAAAGGATATAATTGCATCTCTCTCGTATGCTACCGAGTCGGCTATTGCTGATATCTTTTCGTTGTAGTCTCTTGCAAATTCAAATGTTGCCCCTTCTGGTGATGATGTTCTAATCATAATCTGCGAGCGGTCTTCAAGTGGTGCCATCTCTGCTGGGATAGTGTTCCACAATATTGCAGCTACTGCTATGGATATGATTGTGATTGGATAAATCAGCCATTTGCGTTTGAGGAATCCTCGCAATAGTTTGTCATACACGTTGTTCATGTATCTAAATATTACTTCGGTGCGGGTATAAAACTTGTCTTGTTTCTTTTTGCGCGTTAGTAGCTTTGATGATAGCATGGGCACAAATGACAGGGCCACAAATGATGATATTATTACTGCTCCTGATATCACTATACTGAATTCGCGGAATAGTCGCCCGGTCATTCCTTCGAGGAATATGATGGGGAAGAATATTGCAACTAGTGTGATGGTGGTGGAGATTACTGCAAAGAATATCTCTTTTGAGCCTTCTATTGATGCGGCTTTTGGTGACATGCCTTGCTCTACCTTGAGGAAGATATTTTCTACTACCACAATGGCGTCGTCAACTACCAGTCCCACCGAAAGCACTACGGCCAACATCGATAATACGTTGATGGAGAATCCTGCCAGATACATTATAAAGAATGTACCAATTAGTGATATTGGTATCACCAGTGTGGGGAT
>CAZSKF010000092.1:6115-9162 GCA_964607405.1 uncultured Proteiniphilum sp.
CGGTGATTGTCTTCGATGATTACCATATTGTTAAACTCGGTGGGTGTTTGCATTAGCCCCATGGTTCGGATGGCTTGTTCCATATGATCACCCTCGATGCTACCGGCAGGAAGTTCGATATTTTCTCTGTCGAGTGCATTTTTGATGTCCATCGGGGTTATGTTATAGGCTGCCATTCTTACGGGATCGAGCCACAGACGCATTGAGTACCTGTTTTCTCCCCATATCTCTACCGCACTAACATTGGATATTGTTTGCAAACGTTCCTTTACTGTTAGTTCGGCTATTTCTGATAATTGAAGTAGCGAGCGGGTGGGGCTTTCAACCGTTATTTGCATAATGGGGTCGGCGTCGGCGTCGGCTTTTGCCACTGTCGGAGGATCTGCATCCCTTGGCAGGTATCGTTGTGCACGAGACACTTTGTCGCGAACGTCATTGGCCGCTGTCTCCATATCTACGCTAAGCTCAAACTCAACAGTGATTCTTGACATTCCCTGACTACTTTGGCTCATCAGTGAGCGGATGCCGGGGATACCATTAATATTCTGTTCTAGTGGTTCTGTGATTTGATTTTCTATCACCTCAGCGTTGGCACCGGGGTATGATACCGACACTGTGATGATTGGATTATCAACGTTGGGGTATTCGCGCACTGCAAGGCTGTTGTAGCCTATTACCCCAAAAATGATAATTATCAGCACCAATACTGTTGCCAGAACAGGTCTTTCAATACTTAATTCTGATAAATTCATTTTAGTTCTCCTCTAATTTGTTGGAAACAAAGTTTGCTATATTCACAGGCATTCCGTTTCTCAATTGCATCACGCCGGTGGTGAGTAGTGTGTCGCCTGCTGATACTCCTGAAAGGATTTGAACGTGTGATGCGGTTCTGTATCCTTTATGGATTTCTACTTCTTGGGCTATTCCGTTTCTGTAAACATAGGCTATGTCGCGTCCCATTTCGGTGATGCTTGATATGCTTGGAATAACTATTGCATTTGGAATTTCACTTAGCAGGGCTTGAATATTACCTGACAGCCCTGGTTTTAATTTTCCGTCGGCATTGGCATATCGTGCTCTTCCTCTAAGTGTTAGTGTTTTGGGGTCGAGCTGCGATTCTACTGCGTATAGTTCTGCCGAATATACGTTGAGGTCGTTTGCTACCGTAAACTCTATCTCTGTGCCGGGTTTGATTTGTGCTACTTGGTTTTCGTTCATCGAAAACTCTAGCTTTAGGGGTGATATTTTTGTTAGCTTGGATATCTCTACCGTGGGTGATGCGTATGCGCCCACGCTGACTTGTCTGAGTCCTATCATTCCGCTAAAGGGTGCTCTTAGTTCGGTTTGTTCTATCTTAGATTCTACAAGCTCTATATCTGCTTTTAGCTTTTCTAGGTCTGTGTTTACCGACTGATAGGTTTCCTGACTGATAGCGTCTTTTTCCAATAGCGTTTTTTGTCTATACACTCTGTCTTCGGCTAGTGGCAATTGGGCTTGCAGTTTTCTGAGCTCTGCTTGCAAAGGTGCATCATTGATTTTTGCCAATAGTTGTCCTTTTTGAACCATTGCTCCTTCGTTGAAGGATATCTGGGTGATTTTGCCCGAGGTTTCAAATGTAAGGGTGACTTCCTCGTCGGGAAGAAGTATGCCGGTGGCGATGTATAAATCGCTTCTTAATGTTTGGGGTTCTAAAACTGTTGCCGTAACGCTTAGTTGCTGGCGACTGCCGCCTGGTGCGCGCCCTTGTGCTCCGGGAGTTTTCTCATTGCTCGGTCCGAAAAGTGTTTTTATTCTTGGGAGAAAAATCATTCCCAAAATCAACAGACCGATGGCTGCTAGTACGATAATTCTGTTTCTCTTGTTCATTTCTTAAGTGTAAATTTCCACAAATTTAGCCATAAACAATTTAAATAAAGAGCCAACAATCTTTATTTACTTTTATTATGCACTTAATATAGACATATCACTTGTTTTAATCGACAAAGAAGGGGTGATGTGTTAAATACGGATGGTATTGATTTTTGTATTTAACATTTTACTCTATTAAATTATTGATTTGCTGTCAATCTGATATTGCTTGCTTTTTAATTATGTCAATTTTTAAACTAACACCCCTTTTTTGTGTTATAACCTATAAATCGAATTTATAAATCATCAATTTAAAATAATTATGTCACAAAAATTAAACAAGTATAGTAGTCATATTACTCAAGATGAATCACAACCGGCAGCTCAGGCAATGCTTCATGCTGTGGGCCTAACTGATGAGGATTTTGAAAAACCTCAGGTAGGTATTGTTAGTGCCGGATGGGATGGCAATCCTTGTAATATGCATTTAAATATGTTTGGCGAGCATGTTAAATTTCATGTTAATAAGCTGGGGATGGTGGGTCTCAACTTCTTCACTATTGGTGTGAGCGACGGAATATCTATGGGTACCGAGGGTATGAGATATTCGCTTGTGTCGCGTGATGTGATTGCCGATTCTATCGAAACTAACGCGGGTGCACAATGGTATGATAGTATTGTGGCTATTGTGGGTTGCGATAAAAATATGCCCGGTGCGGCTATTGCGCTTAGTCGTCTTGATCGTCCTTCGCTTATTATATACGGTGGTACTATTGCTGCGGGATACTATAAAGGACAGAAGTTGGATGTGGTTTCGGCTTTTGAGGCATTGGGACAAAAAGTAGCAGGTACTATTAGTGAGGAGGATTATAAGCAGATTATAGCTCGAGCTACACCCGGTGCGGGTGCTTGTGGTGGTATGTACACTGCAAATACTATGGCCTCGGCCCTGGAGGCGTTGGGTATGAGTTTGCCTTATACTTCGTCTAACCCTGCCAATAGTAATGAGAAGAAAGCGGAGATGCCTCAGGCTGCTGCTGCAATTAAATTGCTTATCGAGAAGGATATAAAGCCAAGTGATATTTTGACTAAAAAGTCTTTTGAGAATGCTATTCGTTTGGTTATTATTTTGGGTGGTTCTACTAATGCTGTGATGCACCTTATAGCTATGGCTAAGGCTGCCAATGTGGATATTACGC
>CAZSKF010000093.1:0-4568 GCA_964607405.1 uncultured Proteiniphilum sp.
ACTGCGTTGAACCAAACGCTGCAGTTGTCGCCCATTATTACATCTCCCACTACTGTGGCATTTTCTGCCAAATAGCAATCTTTGCCTATTTGTGGTGTGAATCCTCTTACTGATTTTATTAAAGCCATGAATTAACTTATATATAATTGTATATTCTTATTAATAAAAAAGAGGAAGAGCAGTATATATGATGCATATATATGTGTCTTCCCCTTTCTGAGTTCTTGTTATTACAAGTATTTAGACAGTATATAAACGGTGTTTAAATAGCTTTTGTTTTCTCTTTTAGCCATTCTTTTTCTTCGTTGTTAAGATGTTTGCTCAGTTTATCATATACCATTTGGTGGTAGTTGTTGAGCCAATCTCTTTCGGCTTGTGTTAGCATATCCACATTGATTGGTGTGGTGTCGATATGGCAAAGTGTGATGGTTTCGAAATTGTAGAAAGTACCAAAGTTTTCTGTCTTTTTGTCAACTTGCGTTACTATCAGGTTTTCGATACGGATTCCATATTCATTTGCACGATAAACACCAGGCTCGTTAGATGTGACCATTCCGGGTTTTAAAACGGTTGGGTTTTCTTCTAAACGAATATTTTGAGGTCCTTCGTGCACGTTTAGGAAGTGCCCAATGCCATGACCTGTGCCGTGCCAGAATGTGAGATGATTATCCCAAAGGGCCTTACGTGCCAGTATGTCTAACTGCGAACCACGAGTGTTTTCGGGATAAACAACAGTTGATATGGCTATGTGTCCTTTCAGCACATTTGTGTAGTCGCTTTTCATTTGATCGGTGATGGGACCTACTGCCCATGTGCGGGTGATATCTGTAGTGCCATCTTTGTATTGTCCGCCCGAGTCTATTAATAATAATCCTTCGGGTTTTACTGTTGCGCAGCTTTCGGGGCTTGCATGATAGTGAATGATGGCTCCGTTGCCGGCATATCCTGCAATTGTGCCAAAGCTGTCGCCCACAAATAGATCTTGCTGAGAGCGGAAGTGGGTTAGCTGTGTTTCTATATCAACTTCAGTTACGTTTCCTTCAGGGATTGCTTCTTCAAGCCATCTGTAAAACTTAACAAGTGCCACTCCATCCTTAACCATAGCATTTCTGAAGCCATTGAGTTCAGTTTCGTTTTTGATACTCTTCATATGGTCAACCGGCGATGAGATATCTAGTATTTCGCACGATTGTGGAATAGTTTGAAGTAGTTTGTAGTTTATCTTATTTCCTGTTACGCAGATTGATGAACCTTCTTCAAGATTGGCTACATAATCAAATATTTCGTTATAGTCTTTCAGTTCAACATTATGCTTCTTGTATTCTTTCTTAACCTCTTTGGTTAGCTTGTCTGGGTTGACAAACAGAACAGTTTCTTTTTCTGATACATATGCATACGCTACAGCTACGGGGTTGTAGTCAACGTCATTGCCGCGAAGATTGAATGTCCATGCTACAGCGTCAAGTGTTACGATGATTATTCCGTCGGCGTCAATTTGTTTTAGAACACCGTTTATTCTTTTTATTTTATGATCAACAGACTCGCCGGCAATTTTGTCGGGCAGAATAAAAACTTCATTTTTTGGAATCTCGGGTCTGTCTTCCCAGATAGTATCAAATGGGTCGAATGAGGTTTCCAGGTTTATCCCTTTTCTGTCAAGATTTGCTTTTAGAGTTTTTGCATCTGATGCAGTGTACACCAATCCGTCTATACCTACTGTTCCACCTTTGCCCACTTGCTGAATAATCCATTCAGTCATTTCGGGTGTTTCGGGTTGTCCCATTTTAAAGAGGTCGAATCCTGTTCCTTCAAGTTCGGTAGCTCCTTGCAAAAAGTATCTTGAGTCGGTCCATACGCCGGCTTCGTTTTTGGTTACAACTGCTGTTCCTGCTGAGCCTGTAAAGCCACTAATCCATTTTCTTGATTCCCAGCATTTGGGTGGGTATTCGCTTAGGTGAGCATCAGTGCTTGGTATGATAAACGCATCTAATTTTTTTTCTTCCATGAATTTTCTCATGGCTGCCAGACGGGCAGTAATTTCATTTGTCTTCATTATCAATGATTTTTTCGATTTAAAAAAACAAATATAGTTTTTTTTGTTGACGTGGGCTTACCTTTGACGCTATAATATCACAAAAAAGTGTTTAATAAGATTCTTGATTTATGACATAAGAATGGTGGTGATGGTTGACATATTTATCTTTTATGTGTATTCATAGACACCATTTGAAATATATCATGTAAATTTGCACATATTAATGCATTATAATATAAGATGAAGGTAAAAGATTTTATAGTTCGCTCTAACGAACAATTAAACTATCAGAACAACCTGCTAAAGGTTACCCCCGCTGATGGTGTTGAGCTGTGTGATATGTTGCCGGGACAATTTGTGCAGATTTTGGCTGACAACTCTCCTTCTACATTCCTAAGAAGGCCTATTTCTATCAATCTGGTGGATAAGGATAGAAACGAAATGTGGTTGCTGGTTCAGCAAGTGGGAGAGGGTACCAAGAAGATTTGTGAGAAGGTGGAGGGAGATACTATTAATATAGTTTATCCACTGGGTAGCACATTTACTGTACCTGAACAAAAAGATGCAAACTTGTTGTTGATAGGCGGAGGAGTGGGCACAGCGCCAATGTTGTTTTTGGGAAAAAGACTGAGCCAACTGGGTCTGAAGCCTAACTTCCTTTTGGGTGGACGTTCAGAAAGAGATTTGCTTCAGCTTGATGAATTTGAGAAATACGGAAACGTATATTGCACCACCGAGGATGGCTCGAAAGGTGATAAAGGATTTGTAACTAATCACTCTATTTTGGAACAGGGCAAGTTTGATTACATCTATACTTGCGGGCCAAAACCAATGATGGTGGCAGTTGCAAAATATGCACACAGCAATAATATAGAGTGTGAGGTATCATTAGAAAATCTTATGGCTTGTGGTTTTGGGGCTTGCCTATGCTGCATTGAAGAAACAACGAGAGGCAATATTTGCACCTGTACCGAAGGGCCTGTATTTAATATCAAGGAACTAAAATGGATAGACTAAAAGTAAAGATAGGATCACTGGAGCTTCAAAATCCTGTAGGAACAGCATCCGGAACGTTTGGATATGGCACCGAGTATAAAGATTTTATTGATCTTAACAGACTGGGGGCAGTATTTGTGAAAGGTACTACGCTTGAGCCACGCCAGGGTAATGCATATCCCAGAATGGCGGAAACTCCTTCAGGAATGCTTAATGCTGTGGGGTTGCAAAATAAAGGTGTTGATTATTTTATAGAGCATATTTATCCCGAAATAAAAGATTATAACACCAATATGATTGTGAATGTGTCGGGGTCAACAGTTGAAGACTATGTAGAGTGTGCTGCAAGACTTGCAGATCTTGACAGAATGCCTGCAATAGAGCTAAATATATCTTGCCCCAATGTGAAAGAGGGTGGTATGGCATTTGGAACATCATGTGTTTCGGCAGCCCAGGTGACTCGCGAAGTTCGCAAGGTTTTTCCTAAAACTATGATAGTGAAACTGTCGCCTAATGTTACGGATATTACTGAAATTGCTCAGACAGTGGAGGGTGAAGGTGCAGATGCTGTTTCGCTTGTGAATACTTTTTTGGGAATGGCAATAGATGCTGAAACACGAAAGCCTAAACTATCTACCATTACAGGAGGATTGTCCGGACCATGTATCAAACCTATAGCATTGCGTATGGTATGGCAGGTGTATAACGCTGTTAAGATACCTATTATTGGTATGGGTGGAATATCAAGCACTGAGGATGCAATAGAGTTTATGCTGGCAGGATCATCGGCAATTCAAATTGGGACATATAATTTTATAGACCCAAAAATATCAATGACTGTTTTGGATGGGATTGAAGCATATTTGGATAGACACAACCTTAGTTCTGTATATGACATTATAGGAAAACTGGAGGTTTGATAACGTATTGCACTCTTTTGTGTGTGATGGGTGACAAAATGAAGTGTAATCGCACTTTTGTTTGACATATTGAATAGTTTGTGTACCTTTGCATCTTGTTATTTTAAAAATAAGATATAATGTCGCAACTATTCATTCCAAAGGGATATAAACCACTACTAAATTTAAAGCAGACTGAACTTGGTATAAAGAGAATAAAAGACTTCTTCCAGCAAAATCTGGCTTCCGAGCTTAGGCTCAGACGTGTTACGGCTCCTCTTTTTGTGGAGAAGGGCACCGGTATTAATGATGACCTCACCGGCGTGGAACGTGCTGTGAGCTTCCCTATAAAAGATATGAACGAAACACAAGCTGAAATTGTGCACTCGTTGGCAAAATGGAAGCGTATGACGCTTGCTGATTATGCCATTGATGAGGGATACGGTATATATACCGATATGAATGCCATAAGAGCTGATGAAGAGTTGGATAATCTTCACTCGCTGTATGTGGATCAGTGGGACTGGGAAATGGTGATTGGCGAGAGTGAAAGAACAATTGGATTTCTTAAGGACGTAGTGAGGAGAATATATGCTGCTATGCTGCGTACGGAATATTTGGTGCAGGAAACTTTTCCT
>CAZSKF010000093.1:4668-9160 GCA_964607405.1 uncultured Proteiniphilum sp.
TTAAACGGCGACTTGTTGGTTTGGAGTTCTGTATTGGAGCGTTCGATGGAGCTGTCGTCAATGGGTATCAGAGTAGATAAAGAGGCTCTTGAGAGACAATTGAAGCTTAAGAACCAGGAGGAGAAGCTAGAGCTGTTTTTTCATAAAAGATTAATGAATGATGAACTGCCTCTTTCTATAGGTGGTGGTATTGGTCAATCAAGATTGTGTATGTTTTATCTACGCAAGGCTCATGTTGGCGAGATTCAATCAAGTATATGGCCTGCAAGCATGCGCAAAAAGGCAGCTGAAAATGATATATTTTTGATATAATAATCTGTTGATTATATAATTTATAACGCAGAGCTTTGTCACTTTTGTGATGGGCTCTGCGTTTTTTTGTTTGATTGGCTTGTATATATTAGTAAGGGATATTATTAATAATTAATTTTGCGGTTCCAAAAAATAAATAAGACAATGATGATGAGTATTAAGGGAGACTGGCACAACATACTCAAAGAGGAGATGAGGAAACAGTATTTTGAACAGCTTACAGATTTTGTGAACAACGAATATGCTACGCAGAGGGTATTTCCACCGGCTGATATGGTATTTAATGCCTTTGACAAATGTTCATTTGAAGATGTGAAGGTGGTGATAGTGGGACAAGATCCATATCATGGTGAGGGGCAGGCAAACGGGCTTTGCTTTTCGGTGAATGAGGGTGTGGCTTTTCCGCCATCGCTACGGAACATATTTAAGGAGCTGGAGGCTGATTTGGCGATTTCAATTCCTGTGTCGGGCAATTTGGAAAGATGGAGCAATCAGGGTGTACTGATGCTTAATGCTACTCTGACAGTTAGAGCAGATGCGGCAGGTTCTCATCAGGGTAAGGGCTGGGAGCAATTTACTGATGCTGTGATATCGAGTATTGCCGACTTGAAAGATAATATTGTGTTTGTTTTGTGGGGTAACTATGCCATTGCAAAGGGGAAAAATATTAATAGGGAGAGGCATTGTGTGCTTACGTCGGCTCACCCTTCACCATTGGCTGCCCATAGGGGTTTTTGGGGAAATAAGCACTTTAGTGCTGCGAACAATTATTTGATAAAGCATGGCAAAGAGCCAATAAACTGGTGATTTGATAAAATATAATATAAACATGAATGTAGAGAGGCTTCTCAAGCAGATTGAGTTTGTAAAAGAGATCGATAAGATAAAGTATATAGAACGTCGTACTAAGCTGTTTAATAGTGACAGACGGGAGAATGATGCGGAGCATAGTTGGCACCTGGCTATGATGGCTATTGTGCTGGCTGAGCATGCTAATGAGACTGTGGATGTGCTGAAGGTGATAAAAATGGTTTTGATTCATGATATTGTGGAGATTGACTCTGGTGATATCTTTATATATGATACTCAAAAGAATCACACTAACACTAATGAAGAGCTTAAGGCAGCTAATAGGATTTTTGGAATCTTGCCAGATGATCAGGCTGAGGAGTTGATAGCTCTGTGGACTGAGTTTGAAATGGGTGAGACAAGTGATGCTAAGTTTGCAAGAACACTGGACAGATTGGAGCCGCTTTTGCAAAATGCATCAAATGGGGGTGGAACATGGAAAGAGTTTGGTGTGGACTATAGCAAAGTAGTTGATAAAAAAGAGGCTATGAAATATGGTTCTGAAGCTATTTGGGAATATGCCAAACAGCTTATAGATGAAAGTGTGGAAAAAGGTATCCTAAAAAGGATAGATTAATGGTAGCAGGATTACCATTATGATCATATATATGAGTTGCAGTGGTAGTCCTACTTTGATATAATCACCAAATGAATATCCGCCCGGCGACATTACGATGGAGTTGGGTGGTGATGAGTATGGGCTGGCAAGACACATGACGGATGCTGTGGCAACGGCAAAGAGAAATGGATAGGGACTGATGTTCATTTGTTGTGCCGTTTGTATGGCAATAGGTGCAAAAAGAATTACGCTTGTGGCATTGCTCACAAAGGTGGTGAGCAGAAGCGCCGCAAAGTAAAAGGCGGCTAAAAGAACATGAGGTCCAAACCCGTCGAATGTGTCGATGAGAATGCTGGTGATTAGGCTGAATGTTCCTGTTTTGTCCATAGCTGTGGCCATGGGTATCATGGCTGCAAAGAAAAATATTGTTTGCCAGCGTATGGTGTTGTATGCTGCTTCGATATTTCGGAAACAACCTGTTAGTATCATTAATATTGCAGCTGAGGAAATAGCTAGAACGGGTTCTAAAAGTTTGAATAGGATAGAAACAACCATTGCAATAAGTATGACTGCTGCTGTGGTGGCTTTGTGTGCTATGGTTACTTTTGATGCCTCTTCGGTTGGCTTGCCTACTACTACCAGGTCGGACTCTTCGTTGTCAAGCTCGTCAATATTGCCCCATGTGCCTTGAATTAGTAGTGAATCGCCTGACTGTATTTTTTCAAATTGTACCTTATTGAGAAGGTATTCGTTCTTACGTTTTATACCTAGAATGTTGACTCCATATCTATTTCTAAATCCAGAATCTTTTACCTGTTTGTTGATTAGTTTGGAGCTTGAAAGCACGACTGCTTCTGCTACGCCTATATTATCAAATTTCATTTCCTGTACGGCAGTTTTCTTATTTACTTCTGCCTGGCTTGCCTCCATAAGGGTTAGTTTGTTTTCGTCAGCAAATCGTTTTATATCATTAAATGCGCCGGTAACGTAGATGATGTCGTCGCTATAAAGAATTGAGTCGGCTTCGGCTAGCTTGTGCTGAATTGATTTTAAGAATACTCCCGTTCCCTGACTTACTCTTCTTATTTCTATTATCGATATATTGTATTGCTGTGTGATGTTTAGTTCTTTTAATTGATGTCCAATGACGGGAGAATTGGCTTGCATTTTTATTCTGAACAAATTGTCAGCCAATTGATATTCTCTGATTAGCTCTGTGGGAGATTTTGCTTCACCAAATCTTGAGGAGCGTTTCTTCTCGTTGTGCATCAGTATTTTTGAAGAGTTCCATAGAAATAAAAGTCCAATGATGAGTAATGTTAATCCTATTGGGAATACGGTAAAGAATCCAAGTTCGGGATAATTATTTTCTACTAGTACATTATTTACAATTAAAACGGGAGGTGTGCCGATGAGTGTCATCATACCACCCATGCTGGCGGCAAATGCCATAGGCATCAAGAAGCGACGGGCACTAAAGTTTGCTTCACGAGTAATACCAAAAACTATAGGTAAAAGGAGTGTAGCGGTCCCTGCATTTGACATAAATGAGCCAAGCACGGCAGCTACTATCATGGTTAGTGTGAATAGTTTTAGCTCATTGTTGCCTGCCGTATGTAGTAGCTTTGTACTGAGTGTTTTGGCCAGTCCTGTTTGGGTTATTGCTCCACTTATTATGAAAAGCCCTGCAAGCATTAATACAATAGGGTTGGCAAATCCTGCAATGGCCTCTTCAGGAGAGAGGATGCCTGAGATGGATAGCGCTAACAATGCCATTAGTGCCACCAGGTCGGATCTGAGTTTGCCCCAAAGGAAAAGGGCGGATGTTATAAATAGAATTACAAGTGTAATAGTCATAACTTAGATTTCGATGTTATGTGTATTACAGGCAAATGTAGCAAAAAAAGATGATGTGCAAGTAAGGGATTAAGTTAATACTTGAGTTGGTGTGATCTATTCGGTTGTTCTGCTTTCAAGATATTTTATCAAGGCTTCACTTCTTCCCTTTTCGTATTTTAGATCTTCTATATTTAATAATAGTGTCGATAGCTCTAGTGCTTGTGCTACTGCTTTTTTGGCGTTAGCTGTGAGTGTTACATTTGCCTGACTGTTGCCAATAAATGTAAGTGTGATTGGTTGATCTCTGAATGTATAGATGAAGTTTGCAACGCCATTATCATTGGTCCCTGAATATCTTACTATTTCGTATGACTTGCCAAGGGTGCTGAATTGATAATTGAGCCCATCACTGGTTACGGCAAGGGATTCAGTAAAAGATCCATCCTTGATGGAAACTCTGATTTTGTTGTGCTTTAGTGATCGACCACTAAATAGACTCTCGATATACATGCTGCCTTTTTCGCTAACAGCAGTTCTGATGCCATTTTGACTATATGAATTGTCGAGAGGCAAAATATTGGGTATGTAATAACCAAATTCCTGATATTGAGGGTCTCTAGCATAGCTGAAGTCTTTGAGAGTAACTTTGAGTTCTTTGTAACTTACATCCAGCATGGAGTCGCAGTAGGATATATTTCTGATATTTTCGGCGTATCTTACCTTTTGCATCAACTCAAATGCTTCGTCTATTTCTTTGAATGCAGTTGGGTATAATATTTTTATACTATCGATTTTAAGTTTGGCTAGTGCATAGTTTCCATTTGTGTAAGCAATACTTGCATCGTTGAGGTAGTTGTTTGCTCCTTTGTTTTTACCGTTGCACGAAATAAATAGTATGAAAAAGAAGATTGATACGTTAAGAAAAAACCTTTT
>CAZSKF010000094.1:0-9151 GCA_964607405.1 uncultured Proteiniphilum sp.
TTGCCACACAACAAACGGGTTTCTCATTTGTAGCTCAAATGCGTTCATGGCTTCCCAACCCAATTGGCGGAATCCTATGGTTTGGATTAGATGACGCAGCACAAACAGTATATTATCCATTCTATTGCGGTCACACACAAGTTCCACACGAAATGGAAGTTGGAAATGGAGACCTACTCACATACTCTGAAACATCAGCCTTCTGGACACACAATTTAGTTTCCAATATGGTTTACACACGTTACAGTGACAAAATCAAAGATTTGCAAAAAGTTCAACAGAATCTGGAAAACAAATTCGAAAGTTCACAACAAGAAATCGAACAAAAGGCGCAAGACCTATACAGTAAATCTCAGACCGAGACCGTAAGTTTCTTAACCGAATATACTAACACTTTGGTTGAAGAAGGAACAAAAGAATGGAAAAAGCTAGGCCACTACCTACTTGTCAAATACGTTGACGGAGTAGTCAAACCCGAGGCTGATGGCGAGTTCAAAAGAAACGAATACGGACAACCTGCTTCTCCAATCAGAACAGGATATTCTAACGAGTTTTATAGAAAAGTTATAGAGCAAACAGGAGATAAATACAAAGTATTACCCATCAAATAAGCATTTATAAAACAATATAGTGTATTTTTGCACCCTTTTCTCAAATATAATAATTCACAAAACTATAGCTCACACAAAACATAATAAGATAAGTACTTGTTGTTTTAGGGCTTAGAAATGAAATTAAACAAACAAAACATATTACTTTTATGGATAACGAAACATTATTAAGTCAAGTAACCCACAAAGCCGAAACATGGTTAGAGGGAAGCTATGATAGCGAAACCAAAAATGAAATCAGAGAAATGCTTAACAATGAAGACAAAAGTCACCTCATTGACGCATTCTATAAAGATTTGGAATTTGGCACAGGTGGTCTTCGCGGAATTATGGGAGCGGGAACCAACAGAATGAATATATACACTGTTGGTGCAGCCACACAAGGATTAGCCAACTACCTTCTAAAAGAATTTGAAGAACTAAATCAAATTAAAGTAGTAATTGGTCACGACTGTAGAAACAATAGCAGAAAATTTGCAGAAATTGCTGCTGATATTTTCAGTGCAAACGGAATCAAAGTATATCTGTTTGAAGAATTAAGACCAACTCCCGAAGTATCATACGCTATACGCAAACTAGGTTGTCAAAGCGGTATAATGATTACAGCATCACACAACCCTAAAGACTATAACGGATTCAAAGCATACTGGGAAGACGGAGCACAAGTACTCGGACCACACGATAAAAATATTATTGGGGAGGTAAACAGAGTATCATCCGTTGAAGATATCAAATTCAAAGGCAACAGCGATTTGATAGAAATCATTGGCGAAGATATGGACAAAGCATTTATCAAAAGAGTGAAAAGCTTCGTTTTGTCGCCCGAATCAATCGCTAATCAGCACGATCTAAAAATCGTATATACACCAATTCACGGCACTGGGATAAAATTAATTCCCCAAACCCTCAGAGAAATTGGATTTACAAACATCATTGATGTACCCGAACAAAATGTAATTAGCGGAGACTTCCCAACCGTTGTTTCACCCAATCCAGAAGAGCCCGCTGCATTAAACCTAGCTATCCAAAAGGCCATCGAAACAAATGCCGACATAGTATTGGCAACCGACCCCGATGCCGATAGAATTGGGGCAGCAATCAGAGACAATAACGGTGAGTTCATCTTGCTCAACGGAAATCAAATACTACTAGTTCTCACATACTACTTAGTGTCTCAACGCAAAGCCAAAGGTTTACTTACAGGCAAAGAGTTCATCGTTAAGACTATCGTTTCGACGGAACTAATAAAAGAAATAGCTAGCAAAAACGGTGTTGAAATGTTCGACTGCTACACAGGATTCAAATGGATAGCCCAAATAATCCGCGACTACGAAGGCAAAAAGAAATACATTGGTGGTGGCGAAGAAAGCTTCGGATTCTTAGCCGACGACTTCGTACGCGACAAAGACTCAGTATCTGCCTGCACCCTGTTCGCAGAAATAGCAGCATGGGCCAAAGATAATGGCAAAACAGTATATCAACTAGTTCAAGATATATATATGGAGTATGGATACTCTAAAGAAGTAAACATCTCTCTAGTTCGCACAGGCAAAGAAGGCGCCGACGAAATAGAAGCAATGATGAAAAACTTCAGAGCTAATCCTCCTCAAGCACTAGCAGGATCACCCGTTGTACATTGCAAAGACTATGCAAAACTAGAAAGCTTCGACTACAAAAAAGATGAAGTAACAACCCTAGAGATGCCAACCACCTCTAACGTACTTCAATACTTTACAGAAGATGGCACAAAGGTATCAATCAGACCTTCAGGAACCGAACCAAAAATCAAGTTCTACCTCGAAGTAAAAGGACCTAAAGTAGCATCAGTAGAAGAGATAGAAAAAGCAGAAGCAGAAGCAAACACAAAAGTAGATGCATTAAAAGCTCATTTTGGACTATAGTAATCACACTATAAACCAACATAAATACTACGCCGGATGAAATCATCATCCGGCGTTTTTTTATATCTAATACTTTTGTAGCCTCATCTTTAAAAGCTATTTTTGCCGCCTAAACAACAATTCAAATGAACAACAAACGAATTTCAAGCTCTGCCTACGCAGATACAAAACCCCACTTTGAAGTACTAAACGGACTGCGCGGAGTAGCAGCACTCATGGTAATATGGTATCATGTTTTCGAAGCGTTTGCCACCAGCCCCATCGATCAACGATTCAATCATGGATACCTGGCAGTCGACTTCTTTTTTGTTCTTTCAGGATTTGTAATCAGTTACGCATACGACGACCGCTGGAATAGAATGTCAATAAAAGACTTCTTCAAACGTCGCCTCATCCGTCTCCATCCACTAGTAATAATAGGAGCCATATTTGGAGTGGTCACATTTATGATACAAGGCAGCGTGCAATGGGACGGAACCAAAATTGCACTATCATCAGTAATGATATCCCTCCTTCTCACAATGTTTATGATACCCGCCCTACCGGGAAGTACAGCGGAGATACGAGGCAATGGCGAAATGTTCCCATTAAACGGACCAAGCTGGTCACTCTTTTTTGAATACATAGCCAACATACTATATGCACTATTCATTCGTCGCCTATCCACCAAAGCACTCACCGGATTAGTTGTAGCCACAGGTGGAGGCCTGGCATACTACTCTATTGCAGGTCTATCCGGTTATGGCAATCTAGGTGTAGGCTGGTCACTGCTTGACAATAATCTACTCGGAGGATCACTTCGCGTCATGTTCTCCTTCTCGGCAGGCATGCTACTTTCACGCACATTCAAACCCGCACAAATCAAAGGAGCATTCTGGAAAGCATCACTAGCCATCATCATACTACTTTCCATACCATACGTGGGCAACGAGTACACTACATGGATCAATGGTATATACGATGTAATAGTAGTAATAGCCATCTTCCCTCTACTTGTTTTTGTAGGAGCATCTGATAAATCAGACAGCAAAAAAGAAACAAACAGAAAACAAAGAAAACTATATCGATTCTTGGGAGACATCTCCTATCCGCTCTATATAATACACTACCCATTCATGTATCTCTTTTATGCATGGGCATGGAGTCACGACCCCGCACTCACCTTCAGCCAAACATGGCATATAGCACTACTACTCTTCTTTGGCAACATAGCCTTGGCATACATAGTAATGAAATTCTATGACATCCCGGTTCGCAGATGGCTCACCAATAAGTATATGAAAAGAAAATAAAAGCATCATCACATGTTTGTCGTCATAGCATTAATGTTTTCAGGAATAGCCATTGGCTATCTCATACGAAAGAAAGAGCTAAAACATATAAATAAGATTATAACAGCACTTATTTGGGTTTTACTCTTTCTCTTAGGCATTGAAGTGGGAAGTAATAAAGAAATAATCAACAGCCTCCACACAATAGGTATCGAAGCACTTGCAATTTCGATATCAGCAATACTTGGCAGCGTCATTGGTGCATTGCTACTCTGGAAATGGATAAAAAACAGCAACAAAAAAGCATAGCCATGAAGGGAAGCATAATCATTGTATCTTTTTTTGTGTTAGGAACTCTCGTGGGATACTTCCATCTTATCCCCATCAATTTAGCCGACACCAAACTAAGTTATTATGCACTCTGCGCATTAATGCTCTTCGTTGGTCTCAACGTAGGCAACGACAGCAAAACACTTAAAAGCTTTCGAACCCTCAATCCCCGAATACTTTTCCTACCATTTGTCACCATCATAGGCACCCTGATAGGCAGCGCCCTCATCAGCCTGTTTCTATCCTCCCATTCAGCCACAGACTGCCTGGCAGTAGGTTCAGGATTTGGATACTACTCCCTCTCCAGCATATTCATAACCGAATATAAAGGCCCCGTTTTAGGCACCATTGCACTACTCTCAAACATAATCCGCGAACTAATCACACTGCTCTTTGCCCCACTACTAGTAAAATATTTTGGAAAACTAGCTCCCATATCCTCAGGCGGAGCCACCACCATGGATACAACCCTGCCAATCATCACCAAATTCTCAGGCAAGGATCTCGTAATCGTATCAATATATCACGGAATAGTGGTTGACCTAAGCGTACCTTTTTTAGTGGTATTGTTTAGTTCTATATAGGATTTTAACCTGTACTGCGCCCCAATCGCAACGAATAATAATATAAGCACAAACGGCAAGTATGCTTATTCACATACTCGCCGTTTGCAACAATATTTATATATACTCTAATACTTAGAATTCAGAACAGTCGAAAAATTTTGTTGACCCGCACTATCATCACCATCAGTTCCATATGCAGGATTATACTTCCCTAGTGGCAAATCAGAGAGAGTGTAAGCATTACACGCCCTTGCAACATCAATATATTTTGTTGCTGCAGTGTTTATTGCCGAAGCCACAAAATCACCCAACAAACCAGCCAGGCCACCTGTACCAGATGTTATAGAAGTATCATACACCACTTCCCCTACTCTATTATACAAAACCTCGTTAGTTTTTATCGATTTAATTATATACTCGACCTTTACATTAACTTTTGCCGCAATTGACGACTTATCCCACTTATGTATTATTGTAAACACAGCCAGGTCTGCACCAAATACCTCCCCAAACAAATCTAATGGCGATTCCAAAAACAATTCAGCATCATAGGCACTCTCTTTTTTCAAAATCTCCATCGACAAAAATGTAGGTAAAACATAAAAACCCGCATCAGACAGAGGCATATTCAAAGTAGCATGAAAATACTCTTTAGCCTCCACGTTGGTACTATTATTAATAGGAGGCATTAATAAAACAGACAAAGGCTTTTCGTCATACATACCCTTATATGCCACCGCCTTAGTAACCGGAGCTACAGCAGTGGTTGAGCAGCTGCTAAACAACACAGCACTCATAAAAATCAATAACAATATATTCCTCATTCCTCTATCATTTTTAATATTCTATCAATAAACTGTTTCGACTCAGGATATAACTCAACCTCTTTAAGAAGCATCGCTTTACCCTCCTCCGATTTATCAGACTGCAACAAAACAAAGCCATAATCAGCATAAATGCCAGGAGGCACAACCCCTCTAGAGCCTTTTTGATTTTCTATTATCCTTTGATATGTCTCAATCAACTGATTGATAGATTTATCATCGCTATTTTTCAAATAATTATAACTAGCGATTTGATATTTGTCCCACGAATAAAGAGACTGCTTTGTTGAACAGGAGCTTAGTATTAAAACACTAGCTACAGCTAATAAGTATAAACATCTATTCATGGCAAAACAATCTTTTTAGTTTCCTGCGAAGACACAAACACCTGCTTTTGATAAATCACATTATCCAGGTAACTCACTGTCACAGTATGCGTACCTGTTGAAATAGCATACACACTCCCTTTGGGTCGCTTGGAGTTATCTTTTTTAACTTCAGCCTTAAAGCTACCAACATCATCTATCATTACATCCACACCACCAGAGTAATCACGCGGATTTCCCACAAATTCCAAAAACGATTCATTTTCCAATCCAGACGACAAAGATTTAGCACCTGTACAATTAACAAAAATCATCGCACCAATTACCAAAACAAACAATATATTTCTCATTACTTAATCTCCTCTATATAATAGTTATTTAAATTCTGATTATTTATATCACCATCAGTAAAGGTAACCATAGAAAACTCATTTTCTGGAGTATCACCACCTGTAAAATCAATTCTAATTTTGCCCACATATTTACCGGGAAGCTCCATCATCATGCCCGTTTGCGGATTCTTCACATTTTTGCCTTTCTCCAAAACATTATACACATCCCCTACTTTCAACCCCTGACTTTTACCACCCGAAATCAAAACACCATCATTATCATAAGAAAGGAAAAAGGATCTCCATGGCCTATCCATACTGTTGTTTATAATATTCTCAACCAATTTAGAAATCGCAGCCGAAATAGCCTTGTCACTTAATGTGGCATCATAATCTGCACGCTCTCCAAGTCCCATAACCGTTTTGTTAGTTGTTTCAGCTTCACCTTTAGCCTCCTCCGAGTATATAATCTGTCCTGTTGATACCTCCACCAAACGAATACTTACACCAGCCTGCACCACCTGAGTCTTACTTCTCGAAAACATATTAACATCACCCGTATTTTTTCTGCCAAACTCAGTAACAGAACCTATTATCAGATAATCAGCACCCACATTCTGAAAATCTGCATTACCGGCAAGAGCCAACTCTTCAGAAATCTTATCCATATCTTGTCTCTCCAGCAAGATAAACTTGTTTGTTGATGCCAACTTGGTTGATAATATATCCACTGCTTGTTTTGCTATAGGATCATTTTCTTTATTATAAAAAAGTCCTTTAGCATACTGAGTTTCATTCGAAAAACGAGCAATGGCCACTTTTCGTTTCAACCCCTGATCTTCTTTTTTAACCTCTTGAATTTGTGGCTCAACTCTCACCACTCGCTGTTGTGTAGAACAACCAATTGCCATAAACATTATAGCTATTGCAATTATTGGTTTTTTAATCATAGTCTTTAAATTTTTATTTATTGTGTATTTATTGTGTATTTATTGTGTATTTATTGTGTTTCTATTTAACAGCTCAAATTTAGGAATATTTTTTTAAATCCAGATTACTTTTTAGAAAATTCAAATCAAACAGACAGCCATTTTGGCAACTTCCATTACAATGGCTTCGAATACAGTTGTAAAACAGGGTTTGTAAAACTAACAGACGGGGAAATCATTTATAATACCAAAGAGGCAATTCAAAAAAGATTGAGTGTTTTCATATGTGATACTTGGGCACGGCATTATTGTAAGGTATATGTTTCATACTTCTATACTGATGTATTGGCAAACCACACAGTAATGATACAATCAAATCACTCCTCAAAAATTTTCAAGTGTGTTTGATAATAATCCCATTATCTGATATTTTTCAAACAAGATTGAAGTTAAAACAAAAACATCAACCTATCTCCCCTCTCCTGCGACTTCTCATAAGCATCAATTGCAGACCTCAACCCATCCAAATGCTGCTGCGCCATAAACTCACGGAAAGGCAAAATATCTTCACTCTCCTGTCCCACTCGCAACGACTCTATATATTCTGCCCTGCTATCCTTATTCAGCTTTGTGGGCACCACACCATAATAAAACTGAATATAATTCATCAACAGGCGCGCCATCCTACCATTGCCATCCAGCCAGGGGTGAATCGTTACCAGATAATAATGCGCATCAAACGACAAGTTATAAATCCCCTCAAGGGATTTGTCATCGGTCAACTGCTCATTCAGTGCATCACACAACTGCTCCACACGCTGCGGCACCTTCAGATAATTCATATATGATCTTCCGCCCAGTCCCGCCGTCACACCACACAGCCTATACTCGCCCTCACTCGCATCAAACGTTCCCCCCGGAGCATTCATCACCGAGCCCGTATTCTGCATAACCAAAGCACTAAGCCGTTTCAATAATTCAGGAGTAACGGAGGCTTTAATCACCGACTGTTCAACTGCATATTCATAAGCCCTCTTCAAATCCAGATTCATAAAATGCTCAAGCATCGTCCCCTTCTTTGTCACCCCCTCATCAAAGAGCAACTGTGCATCCAGCTCACTCAGTGTTGAACCCTCAATGGCCGTCGAGTTGGCAATAATAGAATATAGGCGAAACTTATCATAATCCACCTGCTCGCTCAGATTCAGACTATTATACTTAGCCTGCACCCTCTCTATCTCTGCCCATATATTTCTATTTGTCTGCGCCATGATGTAGTCACTTTGATCTGTTGATATTATTACACCTCAAATGTAGTTAGATTATTTGATAAAATACAATTTAAGCGTTTCGAACATCAAAGATAGTTATTATTAAAATAAGCTCGACAAGTGTTTGATATTTCAATCACACTGAGTATATTTGCATGAAATAACAAACACTAACCCAAAATGAGCAGTAAAAAGCAAATAGTATTTCCACAACATCAGCGCATATTAGAGCAGATGGGAGAAAACTTAAAGCTAGCACGCAAACGACGCAACCTTACTACAATACAAGTTGCAGAACGGGCCGGCATAGCCCGTTCAACTCTCTATTTGATAGAAAAAGGAGATGCAAGTGTAGCAATGGGCTCATACTTCAATGTTCTCAGAGTCTTAGGACTGCAAAACGACATATTAAAGCTAGGTGCAGACGATGAGTTGGGAAGAAAGTTGCAAGATATAGAATTATTGAAATAAAATGGGAAGTAGAAAATTAGAGATATACGTATTTGCAGACTGGGAAGGACTTTCCGGTCTTAAACTCGTTGGCACATTGTCAGCCCATTTTGCAAGGTTGCTTAGGCTCATAATGCCCAACATTAAGCTCCTCCCCTTATAATACTCCATCGCCAGAGCCACTCATCCCGGCCATACACAAACCCACTTAACGCCGAAACCCACAACAGCGCAACACTAAGCCTACTGAAAACACAAAATTATAACTTCCTACTACTTTTTTAATTGTACCTAAATCGGGATATTTAAAATCGGAATTCCACATCATCATTTTATGATA
>CAZSKF010000095.1:0-9107 GCA_964607405.1 uncultured Proteiniphilum sp.
GAAGAAATTAGTGTTGGTGGCGGCTCTGATAGTATTAAGCTAGAAGTGCTAATGAGCGAAGATATGCAAATGCTAGATGAGATAGTAGTTACCGGTGTTTCTAAGGCAACCATAATTCGGGAAAATCCAATTCCGGTTACTTCTCTTTCCTATGAAGAGGTTAATTATAATCCACAAGCAAATATAATAGATGCTCTGATAAAGAGTAGCTCGGGTTTGACAGTGTTAAAAACCGGACCAAATATATCTAAACCTTTTATTAGAGGACTTGGTTATAATAGAGTTCTTACCCTTTATGATGGCGTGAGGCAAGAAGGCCAGCAGTGGGGAGACGAGCACGGATTAGAGATTGATGATTACAATGTGGCCCGTGCTGAGGTTATAAAAGGTCTTTCAAGCTTAATGTATGGTTCTGATGCTATTGCTGGGGTAATTAGTTTCTTCCCCAATATTCCTGATCATTATAATAACAAGCTGCATGGCAATTATATAAGTGAATATCATAGTAACAATGGATTGGTAGGAAATGGACTGAGACTAGGTTATAATAACGAAAGATATCTTTTTGGAGTTAATGGTTCGCACAGAATAGCCCAAAACTACCAAAACCCTATTGATGGCAGGGTGTATATGACCAACTTTAATGAAGTGAACTTTGGTGCAATGGCGGGCATCAAAAGTGAAAAGGGGTTTACACACCTCAATTTTACTTTGTACGATAATAAACAAGGTATTCCCGACGGAAGCCGCGACCCCATAACCAGAAAGTTTACTAAACAAATATACGAGGATGATGAAGATGATGATGATAACCGAGAGGTTGTTTCTGATAAAGAGCTTAAGTCTTACAGAATTCCCGATATACACACTCGCATACAACATTATAGACTATATGTAAATAGTTTTTACGAATTGCCCAAAGGAGATATATCTGCATCTATAGCAGGTCAGCAAAATGTGAGACGAGAATATAACCATCCCACAATGCCTGAACAGGCCGGAATGTATGTGAGATTAAATACACTAAACTATGATGTGAGGTATAATGCTCCAAAATTCTCCAATTTGGAAACATCATATGGTGCAAATGGAATGTGGCAGACAAATAAAGTAATGGATGCTACTGAAATTCCAATACCTGACTATAGCTTATTTGACGTTGGTGTTTTTGCCTACGCTAAGTGGAAAAAGAATGCATGGACTGTAAGCGGGGGAATAAGAGGTGATATCCGTAGTGAAAGCTGGAACGACTTCTATACAGGTGTTGATCCAGAAACAGGTTTTATTAAACAAGTGCAGCCTGATACACCCGGAGCAAACCTTCAGTTTCCAAGTTTCGACAAAGTCTTTCATGACATAAGTGCTAGCATCGGTGCCACATATCGTATCAATAGAGAAGTAAGCATTAAGGCTAGTGTTGGACGTTCGTTCAGAGCTCCCAATATTACAGAGCTTGCAAGTAATGGACTAGATCCCGGTGCTGCAATTTATTATAAAGGTAATCGTGATTTTAATCCTGAGGTATCTATTCAGCAAGACTTGGGTATTAGCGCCAAATACAAAGATATATCCGGTGAACTGAGTCTTTTCCATAATAATATCAACAATTTTATCTTCCTTCAGGCACAAGAGGGTGACGATGGAAATCCTAAGACTGATAATAGTGGGAATAGATATTATGACTATAAGCAATCAAAAGCTGAGATGTTTGGTGGAGAAGCTTGGATCAGTATTCATCCCCGTTCAATTAAAGGGCTTAAGTTCTTTAATAGTTTCGCTTTTGCATATGGGTTTAATCGCGATTCACAATTTAAGGGTAAAGGAAATGATGGAGAGTTTTTGCCACTAATTGCTCCATTCATTATTAATAGTGATTTATCATATGAATTGGAGATGAAAAAGAGTTGGATAAAAAGTCTCAAGCCAAATATTAATATGGAATTTGCAGGTAAGCAGGATAGATATTTAGCGTTGAGTGGTACTGAAACGGCTACTCCCGGTTATGCTTTATTAAATATGGGCCTTTCGGCAAGTATTCCGTATAGTAAAGAAAATAACCTGCAGTTGATGTTACAAGCAAACAATGTGTTTGATAAGGCTTATCAATCACATCTGAGCAGATTGAAGTATCTGGAAGACCATGATGGTCCTGGTATTTACAACATGGGACGAAATGTAATAATAAAATTAGTATTACCATTTGGATAAATTGAAGGTTTTACGCAAAAGACATATAATATGATGCTCTCAGCCATTGGTTGAGGGCATTTTTATTATGCCAAAATTGAGTTTATATCAGAATTAAAAATGAACAATACTCAATTAATTAAGTTGGTATATTAAGAATCTGTATGATAGCAAAATAAAAGACAGACTTCGCATTTCGTTCAGTGGTAATTGCTCATTAATGAAAATGCAATTCTGTTTATAAATACATTAAAGTAGTATATGAAAAATTATTTTTTGGTTGTAGTTGTTTTATTCCTCTTTGGCTGTGGTTCAAAACAAACAGAAAAAGAGGCTAACACGTACAAGTTGAATGGTGATACTATTATAGTAGATGAGACATCTATTATATCACCTAGGTTAAGTATTGTCAATGTTGAGGAGTCGCAATACCAGTCCGAGATGTTTGCCACGGGCACGGTCAGGGCAATTCCCAACTATTATGCTGAAATAGCCCCGCCTTTTTCGGGGAGAGTAACAAAAGTCCATTTAAAGCTGGGTATGAAAACTGAGCCCGGCACCCCGTTATTCGAAATGGCATCACCTGATTTTACTGAGATTCAGAAATCATTTCTTCAAGCAAAGTCTGAATTAACTTCAGCCAAGGCCAATCTGGACAGGCAACAAGATTTATTTAATCATGGTGTGGCTGCAAAACGAGATGTAGAAGATGCTCAAACACACTATGACATGCAGAAGCAGGAATATGATAATGTGGCAACCAATCTGAAGATTTATGGTATAGATACGGAGAGCTTTTCGTTGGGACAAAACCTAGTGGTTAGATCTCCTATATCGGGTGAGGTTATCGTGAATGATATAGTGCAGGGTCACTACCTACGTGAGGATGATGAGCCTAGAGCAAAGATAGCTCAGTTAAATAAGGTGTGGGTTGTAGGTGAGATTAAGGAAAAGGATGTAAACTTCATAACAGACCTTGAAGAAGCCAAGATAACTCTTTCGGCATATCCCGACAGGGAGCTCACAGGGCAGATATTTCATATAGACGAGATAGTTGACGAGAGTATCCGCAGTGTGAGAGTGCTAATAGAATGCGACAATAGCGAGGGGATGCTTAAGCCCGGCATGTATGTAAGTGTTAAGTTTATAGACCATGAAAAGTCAGCACTTTTTGTTCCGTTAAAGTCTGTATTGCAGTTTAATGACAGAAGCTTTGTATTTGCAGAGTTGTCAAAAGGTAGATATATAAGGAGATATATTGAAACGGGCGAGTCAAAAGATGACAAAATAATTGTAACAAAAGGTTTGGATGCCGATGATTCGATAATATCTGAAGGTGCATTCTATCTGCTTGAAGCAAAATAAAAAAGAGAATTTGATGAAGAAAAATATATTTGAAACCACAATTAATAAACGATGGTTGATGCTGACGCTTTTTGTGCTGCTCGCCATTTTTGGATATTACTCGTGGACAAAACTATCAATAGAAGCCTATCCTGATATTGGCGATGTGACATCCCAGGTAGTGGTGCAAGTGCCCGGACTGGCTGCGGAAGAGGTGGAGCAACAAATCACTATTCCCATTGAGAGGGCAATAAACGGAATGCCCGGATTGCATGTGATGCGAAGCAAAAGTACCTTTGGTTTATCAATGGTGACCATAGTATTTGATGATGGTGTGGATGATTACTTTGCACGTACCAGAATATTGGAACGACTTGATGAGGTGGAGCTGCCTTATGGCTCTATTCCCGAGCTGGATCCGTTGACATCGCCAACCGGTGAAATATATAGATATATACTGGAGAGTAGTACCAAAGACTTGCGTGCTTTGACAGATATTCAAAACTTTACAATAATCCCCCGATTGAAACAAGTTTCGGGTATTGCCGATGTTACCAATTTTGGAGGCATTACAACTCAATATCAAGTAGAGCTTGATCCTCGAAAGATGGAGCAATATAATGTTACGCTGTCGGAAGTAATAGAAACTATAGAAAACAATAATGCTAATGCGGGTGGAAGTATTGTCAACAGGGGAGATCAATCTTATGTTGTAAGGGGTATTGGCCTCGTGAAAGACCTGGATGATATAGGCAGGATTGTAGTAAAATCAGTAAAAGGTACTTCTGTATATCTGAGTGATGTGGGCGAGATGAAGTATGGAAACCTTGAACGAGCCGGTGCACTGGGTTATACAGATAAGAGAGGTGTTGATTATTCCGACAATATTCAAGGAATCGCACTATTGCTGAAGGGAGAAAATCCATCTAAGGTGTTGGAGGAATTGAATGCGGCAGTGGATGAGCTTAATAATGGAGGTCTTCCCGAGGGTGTGAAAATTCATACCGTATTGGATAGAACCGACCTTGTAGATACAACTCTCAAGACTATATCTAAAACAATAATGGAGGGTATAGCCCTGGTTATTCTTATCCTTATTGTTGTGTTGGGTAGTTGGCGAGGTGCATTGTTAGTGGCTATTACCATACCAATCTCACTACTTGTGGCCTTTATATTAATGAAGGTTACTAACATCCCCGCCAATCTTCTCTCTTTGGGCGCTATTGATTTTGGTATTATAGTGGATGGTGCCATTGTGATGATGGAAACTATATTAAAGAAACGTGAGGATAATCCTGAGAAGGAGCTGACCGTTGAAACGATAGCTAAAAGAGCAAAGGATGTGGCACGACCAATTTTCTTTGCTACACTAATTATTATTACGGCCTATCTTCCTCTATTTGCTTTTGAGCGTGTAGAGAGTAAGTTGTTTACACCAATGGCCTTTACAGTGGGATATGCCCTTTTTGGTGCTCTGCTTGTGGCACTGATATTAATTCCCGGGATGGCTTATTTTCTTTATCGTAAGCCTCAAAAAGTGTATCATAATAAATGGATGGAGAGGCTGACCAATTCATATCATAGAAGGATACAGAAGATTATGCTAAAGCCAAAGAGCGTGTTTCTTCCTTTGGGTATTGTTCTGCTGGCTAGTGTGATATTAACCAAAACTGTTGGTAAGGATTTCTTACCCGAATTGGATGAAGGTTCAATTTGGCTGCAGGTTTCTCTACCACCCGGCATCACGCTCGAAAAGTCTAAAGAAATGAGTGATGCCCTGCGATACAAGACTATTCAACATGAGGAGGTTACTTACGTGATGGTTCAGGCAGGGCGTAATGATGACGGAACGGATGCCTGGACTGCCTCTCACTTGGAGTGTAGTATAGGCTTGAAGCCATATTCGCAATGGAAGCGTGGTCGCACCAAGCAGGACTTGATTGAAGACCTTGCCGCTGATTATGCAGAGATGCCGGGATATAATGTGGCTTTCTCACAACCTATGATTGATGGGGTGATGGACAAAATAGCGGGGGTGCATAGCGAATTGGCGGTAAAGATATATGGAGATGACTTTAAAGAGAATAGAAGAATAGCCGAGGATATTATTAAAACCTTAAGCACTGTGAAGGGTGCAGTGGATTTGGCAATAGACCAAGAGCCACCATTGCCACAAATTCAAATTAGTGCCAACCGAGAGCGTATTGCACAATATGGCCTTAATGTGAACGATGTATCAGAGTTAATAGAGGTGGCGCTGGGCGGAAAGGCTATTTCTCAGATTTTTGTGGCAGACAAAGTATATGATATCACCGCAAGATATAAAGAAGAGAGTAGAAATACTCCCGATAAAATTGGCAACTTGATGTTGACCAACTCAGATGGTGCAAGAATACCCTTATCGCAAGTTTGTGACATTACATTAAATACTGGTGAAAGCACCATATCAAGAGAGATGAATAAAAGACATTTGACTGTCAGGTTGAACTTGCGTGGCAATGACTTAACATCTTTCTTAAAAGAGGCTCAAGATAGAATAGAGGATGAGGTGTATTACGATCACGAAAAGTTTCACTTGTCGTGGGGAGGTCAGTTTGAAAATCAAAACAGGGCCTATCAGCATTTGGCACTGATTGTTCCATTGGCTTTAGCCTTTATGTTTGTGTTGCTATATGGAGCCTTCGGAAAATTCAGACAGGCCGGTTTATTGATGAGTATAGTGCCTTTGGCATTGTTTGGCGGTATGTTGGCCCTTAATATTAGAGGTATGACGCTCAATGTATCTTCGGCTGTTGGCTTTATTGCCCTATTTGGCGTTGCCATTCAGAATGGTGTTATTATGATTTCTCACATAAATGTTTTGCGAAAAGAAGGCAAAGAGTTATTGACAGCCGTGATAGATGGTGCCAAGCAGCGATTCAGACCTGTATTAATGACTGCCTCGGTAGCAATTTTGGGACTGTTCCCCGCTTCATTGGCTACAGGTATTGGTAGTGATGTTCAGCGACCGCTTGCTACTGTGATAGTGTATGGCTTGTTGTTCTCTACTATTCTAACATTATTTGTATTGCCCTCTCTTTATTATTTAGTGGAGCGCAAATATGTAAATAAGGAAAAATGAAAATTATGAAGAAGATTATATTCATTCTGATATCTGTTTTTATAGTTGTAGTTGTCAAAGCGCAAGTTGTTGATGAATACGTAGCACCCATATCTTATAGTCAATATTTGGATTTGGTAATAAAGAACAATGTGGAATATGCTGCTGAAAGGCTGAATGTGGATATTGCTAAAGCCAATATTAGAGCTGCCGGTGTTATCCCCGATCCGGAGCTCACTATTGAGGGCACGGACAATGGCGAGCGAAAGATGCAAATGGGTTATGAGATTGGTGCCTCTTTGGATTGGACCATGGAGCTTGGTGGTAAGAGAAGAGCCAGAGTAGAGCTTGCTAAGAGCGAGAGTGATTTGGCGATAAGCTTGCTAGATAATTTCTATCGAGAACTTAGAGCGGAGGCTACACTAGAATTTCTGTCGGCACTACGAAATGAGAATCTTTACAATACTCAGCTTGAGGCTTATGAAAATATGAATAAGCTGGCTATGGCAGATAGCCTGAGGTATTTGTTTGGTGAGATATCTCAAGTGACGGCGCGCCAAAGCAAGCTTGAGTCCAGAACTTTATTAAATGAAGTGATGAGGGCCGAGACTGAGTGGATTAATGGATTGTTATATTTGGACAAGTATGTTAATAAAGAAACTAACGATACAATTCTTAAACCAATGGGAGATTTCTCAGCCTTTGATAGAGACTTTGTATTGGAAGACCTGATTATAACAGCACAGAATAATAGAAGTGATTTGCTTGCAGCTCTTCAAAATGTGGAGGTTGCCCGAAAGGTGGTGCGACTTGAAAGGGCAAATAGGAAAATAGATTTGGGTCTTAACTTAAGTGTCTCACATGCCACCTATGCACACAATGAAGTGGCGCCTACACCGGCACATACTCCGATATCTGTTGGCGTTTCCATACCGCTTAAGTTTTCTAACAGAAGAAATTCTGACTTAAAAGTGGCACAATTCCAACGACGTCAGGCAGAGTACTCTTATGCTCAGATAGAAAATGAAATAGCTATTGAGGTTAGCCAGGCCTATAGGCTGTATAATACTATGCGCAGTCAGTTGAAGCAATTTGATGATGGTATTTTGGAAGAGGCAAAGATAATATTAGATGGCAGAATATATAGCTACAACAGAGGCGAAAACAGCCTACTGGAGGTGTTGGATGCACAAAGAACATACAATGATATCAGAGAGCAATATTTTGAAACACTATATAATACTGCTGCGGCGTTAGTGGAGCTTGAGAGGTCTGTAGGAATATGGGATATTAATATATAAACAAAGAGAGTAGCTTTCTAAAAGATGGTTTGTGTGCATTTTTATGGAAATATGATAATTAATTCTCGATATATGTGTGAAAATGCTTTTCAGGGAGAGATTTATAATTATATTTGCATCGATTTTAAATGAAAAAAACAAAAAGTTGATATGAGTTCATTATCCAAGAGGTTGCAATCGCTGTCTCCGTCAGAGACGTTGGCGATGGCACAAAAAAGCGGCGAGCTGAAAGCTCAAGGTTTTGATGTTATAAACATGAGTGTGGGCGAGCCAGATTTTTCTACTCCCAACCACATCAAAGAAGCAGCAAAGAGTGCAATAGAAAATAACTTTTCTTTCTATTCTCCCGTTCCGGGCTTTATCGAATTGCGCAAGGCTATATGCGCAAAGCTGAAGAAGGAGAATAATTTGGCGTTTGAGCCAACTCAGATTGTTGTTTCAAATGGTGCTAAGCAATCTTTAAGCAATGTATTGCTATCATTGATTGATAAGGGTGATGAGGTTGTTATTCCTGCGCCATATTGGGTGAGTTATCCTGAGATGGTGAAGCTTGCAGAGGGAACTTCTGTGATTGTTTCGGCAGGAATTGAGCAAGATTTTAAGATTACTGCTCAGCAATTGGAAGATACCATTACTGAAAAGACAAAAGCTTTCATTCTATGTTCGCCTTCAAATCCTACAGGTAGTGTTTATTCGAAGGAGGAGTTGAAGTCCCTAGCTGATGTTTTGGCAAAGTATCCTAACGTATATGTTATTGCAGACGAAATATATGAGCACATTAATTATGTAGGCAAACACGAAAGCATTTCTCAATTTGAGGAAATAAGTGATCGCGTTGTGATAATCAATGGTGTTTCAAAAGGATATGCTATGACGGGTTGGAGAATTGGTTGGATTGCCGCACCTCAGTGGTTGGCATCGGCTTGTAGTTCGCTGCAGGGGCAATATACTTCAGGACCTTCATCAATTTCACAAAAGGCTGCTGAGGCTGCATACACCGGCGATCAGCAATGTGTAGAGGATATGCGTGTAGCTTTTGAAAGAAGAAAGAATCTAATTGTAAGCTTGCTCAAAGAGATACCCGGTATCACAGTTAATGACCCTATGGGTGCATTTTATATCTTCCCCAAAGTGGATGGATATTTGGGTAAATCGTTTGAAGGAAAGCAAATCAA
>CAZSKF010000096.1:0-9074 GCA_964607405.1 uncultured Proteiniphilum sp.
CTGTAAGCTTTATTACTGTTTTTGCTCAGCCTGAGCTTAATTATCTTTGGTCACGTTTTGAGAATGAGACGACCGGTGATACTCATTATTCAAATGGTGCTGTACCTTCGGTGCTTATTGGGGCCGGGCTTAGGTTGGGTATGTCTCATATTACTGTGAATTATGATTTGGCGAAGCATGTAAACTCACCATACAGCAAGGGTGTGTTTCTGGGTATTTCTGTTTTTCTATAATATTGTAAGCATTATCTCATTACGATGTCTTTTACAACGTCCATTCCGGCTTGTTCATTGATTCGTTTTATGAGATTTTGCTTGTTCATTAGCAGTTCGGCACGAAGAACAGAGGATGTGAGCTGCACAAAGAGTACATTACGTCTAAAATAGATGTTTGTGGTGTATTGAGATACTCCTTCTCCAAGCAGTTCTTTCCATGCCGAAATGGCACGATGTTCGGCCAGAGATACCTTTAGTTTGGGATTTCCGTTCAAAAACTCCGATAGCATATCGGATATGGGTTGTGCATTTTTTTTATCTAACATGTTGATGTCGTACCTTATTCTTTGTTAGCTTTTAAGCCTTGTTATCTCTCCGTTGGCAACAGAATATATGTGATAATCGCTGCCTGCTCTTTCCAAAACCATATCGAATGATTCGCGATTGGTGTCGGATATAAAGATCTGGCCAAAATTATTGCCCGATACCAGTTTTACTATTTCTTCAACTCTATTTGCATCCAGTCTGTCAAAAATATCATCTAGCAGTAGTATTGGGGTTGCATTGCCTGTTGTGCGAAGATAATCAAATTGTGCTAGCTTTAGAGCCACAAAGTAGGTTTTGTTTTGACCTTGTGAGCCTACTTTCTTAATAGGATAACCATCCAGAAGCATTTCCAGTTCGTCTCGGTGAACACCAACGGTGGTGTGCCCAATTGCCATTTCGCGACGCCTGTTTTCTATTAGTTTTGATTCGAAGCTATCATCGCTAAGTTGTGATACATATTCAAATGATACATTCTCGTTGGAGGTGCTGACTAGCTTGTAGAAGTCATTAAATATGGGTGTGAATTTATCAATAAATTGCTTTCTTTTACTGTGTATTTGCTCGCCTGCTTCTACCATTTGCTCTTCCCATATTTTCAACAGGGTGTCATCTATAAGATTATCATCCATTTTTAGAAGTGCATTTCTTTGCTGCAATGCTTTGTTGTAACGGATGAGCGCTTGCATATATTCTTTATCGAATTGTGAAATGGCGATATCCATAAATTTTCGGCGTTCTTCGCTTCCACCTTGGATAATATCAATATCGGCAGGTGATATCATTACTAATGGAATCTCACCAATATGCTCCGATAGTTTGTCGTATTCTTTTTTATCTCTTTTGAATTGTTTTTTTTGACGTCGTTTTAGTCCGCAGTATATCTCGGTAATTTTGTTGTTTGGCAATAGATATTTGCCCTGTATCATGCACACCTCGCTATCGTGATTTATAATTTGCGAGTCGATGGGGTTGGTATAGCTTTTGCAAAAAGACAGATAATACACAGCATCAAGCAGGTTTGTTTTGCCCATGCCATTGTTGCCCACAAAGCAATTAATCTTTGGCGATAACTCAAGTTCGACCTGTGATAGGTTTTTGTAGTTTATTATTGATAGGTGTTTTAAAATCATTACTTGTATTGTTCCAAATGTTATTCGGCAAGAATTAACTCCTGAAGTTCTTCGGGATTGGTGTTTATTTTCAGTTTTCCTTCATGTGCAAAGGATATCTTGCCTGTCTCTTCCGATACAATTATTACTTTGGCATCGGTTTCCTGAGATATTCCCAACCCGGCCCTGTGCCTTAGTCCCAGACTTTTGGGTATATTGGGGTTTTGAGATATTGGGAGTATGCAGCCGGCTGCTTTTATTTTGCTGCCTACTACTATCATTGCACCATCGTGAAGGGGGCTGTTTTTGAAGAATATATTTTCGATTAGTCGTGATGAAACATCTGCATTAACAATTTCTCCCGTTTGCTCATAAAGGCTTAGTTGGATGTCACCCTGAACAACAATCAAAGCCCCTGTTTTTGCCTTAGCCATGTTCATACAGGCTAGCACTAATGTGGTTACGTGCGTTATGTCTTGGCTGTCTCTGTTGGTGGGTATGAGTATCTTGGCAAGGAAAGTCCATCCTTTCTTTGATCCGAGAGACATGAGAAATCGCCGTATTTCATCTTGAAATAATATAACAACCAGAACAAGGCCCGTGCTCACAAACTGATTTAAAATGCTGCCAAGAAGCGACATTTTAAAAACTCGGAAAACTAACACCCATATGGCAAGAAATATGATCATACCGAAGAAGAGTGGTCTCATACCCGACTTTCTTACTATGCTGAAGAGGTAATACATGAGTAATGCTACCAGTATTACGTCGATATAATCTTTAACGCTAAAATGTTGTAACATATATCTATTAGTTATTCAGTACCACTGTTTAATATTTTATCATATATTTTTATGCATTCTACTGCTTGCTTAACATCGTGAACCCTAAGAATGTTTGCACCGGCATTAAGTGCAAACGTATTTAATGCACTTGTGCCGTTTAGGCTTTCGGAAGGTGTGGTGTTCAGTAGTTTATAAATCATAGTTTTCCTTGAAATACCTACTAAGATAGGAAGCTCAAAGATATCAAAATATTTTAGATTTGCCATCAGCTTATAGTTCTGGTCAATTGTTTTGCTGAAACCAAAGCCCGGATCTATTATAATGTCATTTACCCCTAGTTGATTTAATTGTGATACCTTTTGCGAGAAATAGTAGAAAATATCTTTTATTAGATTTTTATAGTTTGTGTGTTTTTGCATTGTTTGCGGAGTACCAAGCATATGCATCAGTATGTATGGTACATTGAGCTTTGCAACAGTTTCAAACATTTTATCGTCAATCTGTCCGGCCGAGATATCATTAATGATGTTTACGCCATATTCTTCTACTGCTACTTGAGCTACATGAGAGTAAAATGTATCGATAGAGATGACGGCATTAGGAAACTGTTTGCGTATTTCTTTTAAGACAGAGGATACACGCTCCAGCTCTTCCGCGGCGCTCATCATTTTAGAAGTGAGAGATGTGGATTGACCTCCAACATCAATTATAGTTCCCCCTTCGTTTAATATTGTTTCTGCCTGAGATACAGCATCTGTTATGGTCTTTTTTCGGCTATCCGAATAGAATGAGTCGGGTGTGGCATTTACAATCCCCATGACTATGGGTGTGTCAAGCTCAAGAAGCTTTCCGTTTATATTGATAGATTTATTCATTTTCTTTATTAAAGTTCTGACTTGGGGTCTTTGTTGGGAAAATCTATAGTGTAGTGCAGTCCTCGGCTTTCTTTGCGTGCCATGGCCTGCTTGATTACTAAATAGGCGACTTTGATGATGTTACGTAACTCGCATATCTCTTTTGAAACAACTGAACGTTGAAAAAGATTTTCTGTTTCACGAAATAGAATATTCAATCTGTCTATTGCACGCTTGAGACGAATATCAGATCTGACGATGCCTACGTATGACGACATGATTTGACCCACTTCCTTATAGCTTTGTGTAACCAATATCATCTCTTCTGTTGATGTGGTTCCTTCAGTATTCCAATTGGGTATGTCGGTTTGATATTCAAACTCTTTGAATCTGGGTATAGAGTGTTGTGCTGCCAAATCTGCAAAGACCACTGCCTCTATCAATGAGTTTGAAGCAAGCCTGTTGGCACCATGAAGGCCGGTGCATGCGCACTCGCCATTTGCATATAGCCTGTTGATGCTGCTTTGTCCATCCATATTCACTTCTATTCCTCCACAGAGATAATGTGCTGCTGGTGCTACGGGTATCATTTCCTTTGTGATGTCTATCCCATATTTCAGGCATTTGCTATAAATAGTGGGGAAATGCTTTTTTGTTTCCTCTGGAGATTTGTGAGTAACATCAAGAAATACATTGTCGTCGCCTCTGTTTTTCATCTCTGTGTCGATGGCTCTGGCAACTATATCACGGGGTGCCAATGAGAGTCTTTTGTCATACTTGTGCATAAACTCTTTGCCATCTTTTGTTTTTAAAATACCGCCATAGCCTCTCATGGCTTCTGTGATTAGGAATGAAGGGTTCATGCCCGACTTGTAAAGTGCAGTGGGGTGAAATTGTACAAACTCCATCCCCTTAACAGCACCTTTGGCACGTGATACCATTGCTACACCGTCGCCAGTGGCAACGAGTGGGTTTGTCGTGGTTTGATATATGCTTCCTATACCACCTGTTGCCATCATGGTGATGCGTGCCAGGAAGGTGTGAACGATATTGGTGTTAAGGTCTAATATGTATGCTCCGTAGCATTCAATATCGGGAGTATCGTTTGTTACTATTTTACCTAAATGGTGTTGGGTGAGTATTTCGATAGTGAAATGCTTGTCGTAAACATCAATATTGGGATTGCGGCGTATGGCTTTTATAAGGCTAGTTTGTATCTCCATGCCTGTGTTGTCTTTGTGGTGAAGGATACGAAACTCAGAGTGCCCTCCCTCTCTGTGCAGGTCGAAGTATCCATCTTCGTCTCTGTCAAACTTTACGCCCCAGTTTACCAACTCAAGAATTTGGTCGGGTGCGTTTTTGACCACCGTTTCCACAACCTCCTTATTGCACAAACCTGCACCCGCATCGAGTGTGTCTGATATATGCTTCTCGAAATTATCCCATGAGTTTGTTACAGATGCTATGCCACCCTGGGCATAAAAGGTGTTGCCATCCTCCAGCTTTGTTTTTGATACGAGAGCTACTTTGCCATACTTTGCTACTTTTAGTGCATAGCTCAGGCCGGCAATACCCGAACCTATGACTAAAAAATCGTATTTGTGAACCTTTTTCTGTTTCATATTCTATAATTAAATACAAAATTAAACATTAATGATGAGTATTGATGTTTTTAAATTATTCAAATGTGAACATTAATGATAATTAAATAGTTAAATGTTTGAGGACTATTGAATTTCCTCTTCTGGAGTGCTTACTGTGTAAGATTTTTTGGAGCATTAATAAAATAGAGAACCAATAGCAATGAAACACATTTTATATCTAAACATATTACTTTTGTTGCTTTTTTCTGCACCTTCGATGGGAGCTGAAAATGAAGTGTTGCAAAAGTCGTCAATAACGCTGCGGGGACGAGTTTATGGTGGTGACTTAAATAATATTTTGAGTAATGCCAGTGTGATGGTGGAGGGTACAAACCTATCAAGTGTAACCAATCAGGATGGTTATTTTACTCTTGTGGTACCGTCTTCCTCTAGAAACTCTAATCTTATAGTCAGACACCTGGGCTATGCAAACCATAGTGTCCCGATAATAGCATTGATAGATAAACCTGGTTATAATATATTACTAACTCCATCATCGATTGAGCTTAGTGAGTTATATGTAGTTTCGGGCGACGGGGCTGATATTGTGAAGGCAGCACTAAAATCTATTCCCAAGAACTACTCGTCCGATCCGAGTATGATGATTGCTTTTTATAGAGAATCAATAAAGAAAAACTCAAATTATATTTCACTTGTTGAGGCAGTTTTGGATGTTTACAAATCAGCCTACAGAGGATATAGTGCTGATCAGGCTAAAATTTATATTGGTAGGAGAGCGACAGATGTGTCGCCTCGGGATACTATACTTATGAAATTTCAGGGAGGTATAAGCACTGCCTTGATGCTTGATATAGCAAAGCACCCTGATGTGATATTTGATGAGAATGCCAGTGAGTATGTGTTTCATATCGACGGGCTTGTTAATATTAATGATAAACCTCATTATGCTATTTCCTTTATGCCGCATTCGGGTATTACTGAAATATTATTTAGAGGGGTTTTGTATATAGAGATGGAATCGCTTGCAATTGCACGTGCGGAGTTTAATATGAATGTGGAAAATAGGAGTGATGCAACAACTATATTTATACGTAAGAAGCCTGCCAAAATGAAGGCTGAAGTGACCGAGGCAAGGTATGTAGTGGACTTTATAGAAAATGATGGAAAGTGGTTTTTTAATTATAGTTCTACACTGATATCGTTTAAGGTGAGATGGACAAATAGGTTGTTTGGGCTTTTTAGCACCACATACACTATAGGTTCGGAAATGGCTATTACTGACAGATATAATTCGGGTGTTGTGAAGTTTCCCAGAAGCGAAAGAGTGAAATCTTCGGATGTGATTGCTGAGAAGGTGGAGCATTTTCAGGATCCTGATTTTTGGGGCGAGTATAACGTCATAGAACCGGATATCGAAATTAATAAGGCCATAAAACGACTTAGTGGTAAGCTTAGCCGGCGAAATAATTAGATGCAAATGAAGGGTTGTTATTTCATAATTAGTTGATAAACTGTTTGTAATATAAGAAAATAGCTCTATCTTTGCGCCGTTAAAGATTTATTATAAACTATACAAACATTATTTATGTATTTAAATTCAGAAAAGAAACAGGAAATCTTTGCAAAATACGGAAAGTCTAACACTGATACTGGCTCAGCTGAAGCGCAGATTGCATTGTTTTCGTACCGTATCTCGCATTTGACTGAACACTTGAAGTCAAACAAAAAAGATTATAACACTGAACGTTCATTGAGAATCTTGGTAGGTAAGCGTCGTCGTATGCTTGACTATCTAATCGAAAAAGATATCGAAAGATATAGAGCTATCATTAAAGAACTAGGTCTAAGAAGATAGTATTCTCGGTAACGAAAAAACAACTAAGAAGGGGATGGTAATTAATTATCATTCCCTTTTTTAATGGTTTTGCAGGTGTTAGTAGAAAAAATATGAAGAAAGTGTTTTATAGCATAGTTTTTAAATTTGCTATTTATGTAAACTACTATACCTTTGCAAGCGATAACCTAAAACAATCAATTTAACCCTTAGGTCTAGAGAACACAACAGACAAAAGAGGTCATCTCAATAGAGGTGACCTTTTTTTATGTATATATGCTGTAGAGCATAATGAATTTATTTGCTGATTATAGAAAGAGGTTTACCTTTGTACACGAAAACCTAAGACAATCATATCAAAGTTAAATCTAGTATATACTTATAATACACACGCAAAGAAAGAGGTCATCTCGTCCGAGGTGACCTTTTTTTTGTTTGATGAATTTGAAAAAATGGGGAAAAATAAACATTTCTTAAATTTGTGTTGTACAACATAAATTATTTGTTTGCAGGATTGCAAAAGAGCTATATCTTTGCAAGCGAAAACCTAAAACAATCATATCAACGTTAAGTCTAACAATTGAAGTAAAACATACGAAAGAGGTCATCTCACTAGAGGTGACCTTTTTTAATTTTAAAGGTTTGGAATCAAATATGTTGTAGAGCATAATAAATTAATTTGCCGGTATGCAAAAATGCACTACTTTTGCTAGCGATAACCTAAAACAATCTTTTTAATCTTAGATCAGAAACACAATATTTTTAAGAAAGAGGTCATCTCAGCAGAGGTGACCTTTTTTTATGTATTGTAAATTTTTGTAATAGTTATGTATATATTCAATCCGGAAAATGATATGGCTTTAGCCAACTTTTCACCAAATTACACTCCGCCTGCTTCGTCAGTGAAACTTGCCGGGGATCTGTCTTTGCTACCTTTGTGGTATGCTCCTGATGGCTCGGTTGTGATGTCACACGAACAGATAGATTTGGATTTTGTGGAGTCTGCTAAGTCAAGGTTTAACATAAAAACTTCTGTTGTGTTTATAGATGAAGTTTTGCAACATACATCTCAGGGTATTACTCCCTGGGGATGGAGCCCTTTGTTGAAAAACAACCTTATCAATATGGGGGTGCCTCAAGAGTTGACTCCAAATTCTGATTATTTAGCCTTGTTGAGGGAATATTCAAGTAGAAAAAATGCTGTTAGGCTGTTGTCAGAATTAAAAGTTGAGAATCCTCAATTTTACGGGTCCTCTTATTATTATACAGATATAGACAGTCTTCTTGACTATCTTGCGACAACAGATGGTGATAAAGCTCTAAAAATGCCTTTGTCGGGTAGTGGTAGGGGGCTGATATGGATATTGGATGGCATTACAGATAAGCAAACGGATTGGGCGCGCCGAGTAGTAAAAAATCAGGGCGGGGTAGTGGCCGAACCAAAACTGAAGAGAGTGAAAGATTTTGCTATGGAGTTTTCATTGCATGATGGAGTTGCTTCATTTGAAGGGTATTCACTTTTTGAGACTGCTGATTCGGGTGCTTATATGGGCAATATTATAATGACTGATGATGATATTGAAAATTATTTAGCCGAATATGTATCAACCGATGTTTTGCATAGCCTAAGATATATGCTGATAGAAAAACTATCTGCTTATTTTCCACTTTATAATGGTGTGTTGGGTGTTGATATGATGATCTGTGACACTGATGAGGGTTATAAACTTCAGCCCTGTGTAGAGATTAATATAAGAATGAATATGGGCTTGGTGGCGCATACATTTTATAAGCGTTTTGTGAATAAAGGTTCCAAAGGCTATTATCGTGTGGATTATTTTAAGGGGATGAATGATGCATTGTTGCATCATGAAAAAATGCTGAAAGACTTTCCGTTGATTATTAATAATGGAGTTATTCAGTCGGGATATATATCCTTGACCCCGGTGAACAAGAATACAAGTTATGTGGCATGGGTGGTTATAGGGGATTTGAATTTATAAAATAACACAATAAAGAAGCTCTATTGTGTTTTTTTTGCAAAAATGATTTTTCACCTAGTCCAATTTTGGACTATGATGACGAAGATGTTTTTCCTAGCATTCCGCAATTGGACGGGGCAGTCAAAAGTGTTTTTTATGGCTGGTCCAATTATGGACGGGATGAAAAAATGTTTTGAGAAGCTCGTCCAAAATTGGACGGAGTAGAAAAACAGGGTTTTCATGCCCTCCTGTTAACAGGTCTTAACATCTAAAGAGCTCGACATACATTTTCTTTAGCATGTCTTGACCTCTAAAAGGTTCTTGCGGCTCGTCCAATATTGGACGGGGCAGTCAAAAGGTTTTT
>CAZSKF010000097.1:0-8957 GCA_964607405.1 uncultured Proteiniphilum sp.
CGCTAGATGTGAGCGACAACACAATACTAAGTGCACAAAAAACTAACGAAACCACTGTTGAGCTAACGCTCAGCAATCAAAAAACGATGCTGCTCGACTTCTACGGCGAAAATATCTTTCGCCTGTTTCGCGACGATTCGGGCAAAGCACCCCGCACACCCGAGGCAAAACCCCAGGCCGAAATATTGGTGGAAAATCCCCGTCGCACCGTTAGCAAACTAGACGTGGAAACGGTGGGCAATAAAGTAATTATCTGCACATCGGGCATACAGGTAGTGTTTGATCAGGAAACAGCCCTGTTTCAGATTGCCAACCTAAAAACCGGCGATGTGGTGGTTCATGCCCTCGAGCCCATAGTGCTTGATGCCAAAAAAACTACCCTTGCCCTACAAGAAGATAGCGACGAATATTTCTTTGGCGGTGGCGTACAAAACGGACGCTTCTCGCACAAAGGCAGATTGGTATCAATAGAAAACCAAAACAGCTGGACCGATGGCGGAGTGGCCTCGCCCACGCCTTTCTATTGGAGCACCAAGGGCTATGGCGTGATGTGGCACACATTCAAGAAAGGGAGATACGACTTTGGCGCAAGCCAGAAGGGTAGGGTAGAGCTGTATCACGAAAGCGATTATCTAGACCTTTTCTTTATGATAAACTATGAACCGGTGGCGTTGCTCAACGATTTTTATCAACTTACGGGCAATCCTGTTTTGATTCCCAAGTTTGGGTTTTATCAAGGACACCTCAATGCCTACAATCGTGACTATTGGGCCGAAGACGAAAACGGAATACTTTTTGAAGACGGCAAGAAATATAAAGAGAGCCAAAAAGATAATGGCGGCGTTAGGGAGTCGCTAAATGGCGAACTAGACAATTATCAATTCTCGGCCCGTGCCGTGGTTGACAGATATTTGGATAATGATATGCCCCTTGGTTGGGTGCTTCCCAATGATGGCTATGGCGCAGGATATGGACAAACCGACTCGCTAGTGGGCAATATTGCCAACCTGAAAAGCTTTGGCGACTATGCCCGCAGCCGTGGTGTGGAGATAGGTATGTGGACACAGTCGGACTTACACCCCATTGATACCATCAGTGCATTGCTTCAGCGCGATATAGTGAGCGAGGTGAGAGATGCAGGCGTGCGCGTTCTAAAAACCGACGTGGCGTGGGTAGGCCCCGGATATTCGTTTGGTCTTCACGGCATTGCCGATGCAGGAGGTATAATGACAGAATATGGCGATGATGCACGACCATTTATCATCACTCTTGACGGATGGGCAGGCACGCAGCGCTATGCCGGTGTGTGGACGGGCGACCAAACTGGTGGCCTGTGGGAGTATATTCGCTTTCACATTCCCACATATATCGGTTCGGGATTGTCGGGACAGCCCAACATCACTTCCGATATGGATGGTATCTTTGGTGGCAAAAAGCCGGTTATCAACATTCGTGATTTTCAGTGGAAAACTTTCTCGCCCATGGAGCTTAATATGGACGGGTGGGGCTCTAATCCCAAATATCCACAGGCATTGGGTGAGGTGGCTACGTCTATCAACAGAAACTACCTGAAACTAAAATCGGAGATGCTGCCCTATCAATATAGCGTGGCGCGCGAGGCGGTGGACGGCATGCCTATGATTCGTGCCATGTTTTTAGAAGAGCCTAACGCTTATACTTTGGGCAAATCTACTCAATATCAATATCTGTATGGTCCCTACTTCCTTGTGGCACCTATTTATCAGGAAACTAAAGTGGATGATGAGGGCAATGATATCCGAAACAATATATACCTGCCTCAGGGCCTATGGGTTGACTACCTAACGGGCGAGCAGTATCAGGGTGGCCGCATTATCAACAGCTTTGATGCGCCAATATGGAAGCTGCCCGTGTTTGTAAAACGTGGGGCTATCATCCCAATGACCAACCCAAATAATACTCCGCTTGAGATTGACAAAACTGTGCGCACATATGATATATATCCTTATGGCAATTCGCAGTTTGTGGATTATGATGATGATGGCACCACAGAGCAATATCGTCTGGGCAAATATGCCACTACTAAGATTACATCTAGTGTTGACTCGCGCAATAGAGTGGAGATTGTTGTCAATCCCGCTCAAGGTGAGTTTGACGGTATGGTATCCCAAAAAGCTACCGTGCTGAAAGTGAATGTGACGCAAATGCCCAAAAAGATTACTGCACGCATTGGCAAAAAGAAAGTGCAGCTTACTCAGGCTAATTCGCTTGACGAGCTATATGCCGGCGAAAATATGTATTACTACAACGAGAAGCCAAACATGAACCGCTTCTCTACCCCGGGCAGCGACTTTGAGAGTGTGGAGATTGTGAAAAATCCTGAGTTGGTAGTCAAAATCCAAAACACGGATATCACACGCAATGCTGTTTCGTTGTCGTTTGCCAACTTTGCTTTTGAGCCATATGACAGACTCACAAGACACTTCGGGCCACTATCTGCACCTGCCAATATCACTACCGATGAGGATGGCATCACAGCCTACACCATCACGCCCAAGTGGGATGCGGTGACTAACGCCGATTATTATGAAATTACTTTCGACAGTCAGCTCTATACCACTATTAAAGATAGCGAACTATTGTTTGAAGACCTATTGGCCGAAACGGATTATGACTTTGCCGTGAGAGCTGTCAACAGATCGGGCGCATCAGATTGGTCGTACTTTAGTGCCAAAACGCTTGCTGATCCATTGCAGTTTGCCATCAAGGGCATCACAGGCACCACCACCGTTGAGGATCAGGGTGGTAGCCAGATTAGTAAGTTGTTTGACCGCGACGAGGGCAACATGTGGCACACCAAGTGGGGCACTGCGGTTTCAGACTTTGATATTATTATCGACCTTCACTCTATCAATCAGCTTGATAAGATTGAATACCTGCCACGTGCCGATGGAGGCAATGGTATATTGCTAAAAGGTTCGGTTTATTATAGCCACAACAATCAGGATTGGATTGAGGCGGGCAACTTTGAGTGGGAAAGAAATGGCGAAACCAAGGTGTTTGAATTTGCCGACAAACCATCAGCCGGATATGTGAAAGTGCATATCGAAAAGGGTGTTGGCGACTTTGGCTCAGGGCGCGAGATGTATGTATTTAAAGTGCCAGGCACTGAAAGCTATCTACCCGGAGATATCAACCACGACAAGATGATAGACCGCAACGACTTGACTTCGTATCTCAACTACACAGGTCTTCGCCAGGGCGATGCCGACTTTGAGGGCTATGTGAGCAATGGTGATATCAACAAAAATGGTTGGATTGATGCTTATGATATCTCTATAGTTGCCACGCAGCTTGACGGCGGTGTTGACAAAGATGCTAAGATAGAGCCCGTGAGCGGTAGCCTTGTTTTTGAACCTTCAAAACAATCATACGCTAAGGACGAAATGGTGGAAATTACCGTTAGGGGCGACAGCCTTGTGTCGGTAAATGCACTCAGCCTAGCTCTTCCATATCGCGATCAGGACTATGAGTATGTGGGCATCGATGCCTCAGGACTTAAGAATATGGAAAACTTCACAAACGATCGCCTTCACTCTAACGGTGATAAGGTGTTGTACCCAACATTTATTAATGTTGGCAATCAGGAAGCGATTGATGGCAGTGGTGTGCTATTCGTGATTAAGCTGAAGGCTAAGAGGGATGTGAGTTTTAATTTAGTTCCCGAGAAAATCATGATGGTGGATAAGAATTTATATTATGTAATGCAATAGCATTTTAATAGATAAATAAAAAATGACAGTTGATGAATACCGTGAAGGTTATTATCAACTGTCATTTGTTTTATAATAATAGATATGTGCGTTAGTGACGTTTGATTGGCAAGGGCAAACACATGGGTTTGCCCCTACGTGTGGGGTGTCATTGGCGCACAACGATTGTATTATTTTACTGAAAGAAGAATGCTACGCGTGATGTCCCCATCAATATTCTTTCCTTCTCCCAATAGAAATCCGCGCTCATTAAACCTCTCCGCTATTATCTCGATGGTATCCAAACCGATATTCTCTTCGGACAAACGAGTGGTGAGACCCAGTGAACGGAAAAACTGTTCGGTGAGCTCAATAGCCTTATCAATGCGCTCAGCCTCCGAGCCCTCATTAATACCAAATACCCTTTGGCCATACTGAAGAAGTTTGCCCCACTTTTGTTCTTTCATCACTTTCATAGTTCCCGGCATCACAATAGCCAGCGAGTGGCCGTGAGTAGTGCCATGAAGTGCCGTTAGCTCGTGCCCGATGAGGTGCGTAGCCCAATCTTCGGTAACACCCATACGTATAAAATCATTGAGAGCAAGCGTAGCCGCAAGCATATAGTCGGCCATCAGGTCATAGTCCTTTGGGTTGTCCTTAATCTGTGGCGCAATCTCGATGATGGAAAGCAACAAGCCCTCGGCCCATCTGTCCATAATGCGCGACTGCCCCGTGGTGGTAAGATATTGCTCCAACACGTGAGTGTAGGCATCTACCAGCCCGCACGCCACCTGATGCTCCGATAGGGAGTAGGTAACCTCAGGATCTAAGATAGAAAAGTAAGGATACTTAATCCCTCCAAACGAATATTTCTCTTGCGTTTCGGCACGAGTAATCACCGCACCCGAATTCATCTCAGAGCCTGTGGCAGGAACCGTCATCACTGATGCATAATTGATTTGCTCTTTGGCATATCCGCTCAGCACTATATCCCACGCCTCCTTGTCCGACGCAATTCCCGCCGCAATCAGCTTAGTGCCATCCAGCACCGAGCCACCGCCCACGGCAAGCACAAAGTCGATACCGTTTTCCTTGCCCAGCTCAATAGCCTTGCGCAGCGTCTCCACATGCGGGTTTGCCTCTATGCCCCAAAACTCTATATATTCTCGTCCCTGCAGTGCCTGCACCACTTGGTCATATACTCCATTCTTTTTCACACTGCCAAATCCATATGTTATCATCAACTTGGCATCCTGTGGTATCAATTCGCTTAGCTTGGCTATTCTGCCTTTGCCAAACACCAACTTAGTTGGATTTTGAAAAGTAAAATTTCTCATAAAATATAATAATGATTAATGATTAGAGTTTAGTGATTAATGCATGTACTCGAGCAAAAATAAGCATTTATCGTTAAACATTTCTCTTTAAACATTATTTAATTAATTATCTTTGTCCTTATATTCTGTTTTGTGCGTAGTGGCATTAATCATTAATCACTAATCACAATCACTATTTATTGAATTAATATATATTTGTGTAAAACTATTGCAACAATACATTTACGATGGATAACATTAGGATAAAAGGATATAAATCAATCAAAGATATTAGTATGGAACTGCGACCAATAAACATTCTTATTGGAGCTAATGGTTCGGGTAAGAGTAACTTTATATCTTTTTTTGAGTTTTTGAATGCTTTGCAAGATAGAAGGCTGAGAGAGTATGTAGCTTTGAGGGGTGGTGGCGAGAAGTTTTTGCATAAGGGTGAGGATGTTACAGATGCAATTGAGTTTTATGTGGGATTTGAAGAGGGTGCCAATGCCTATAAGGCTACACTGAAACTAGGTGAGGGAAGCTTTGTGTTTTTGAATGAGTCTTTGCTGAGCCATGACAATGAGAGTCAGGACATCTCTAATTTGGGAACGGAAGCTAATGTGAAGACTGTGGATGGATTGATGGCGCTAGGTATAGTGAAGCACCTGAATAGTTTTAGAAAATATCATTTCAATGATACTAGCAGGAATTCTCCTTTCTCGAAAATGAGTAATGTGATTAATGATCAGTATTATCTCTATGAGGATGGGAGCAATTTGAGTGCATTTTTGTATTATATACACGAGAATAATAAGATTGTTTATAACAGAATAGTGAGAACGGTTCAAGGTATTGCGCCTTACTTTTCTGATTTTTATTTTCAGCCCAATAGCGAGGGATATATTAGATTGCAATGGAGAAGTAAGTATGGTTCTACTATTTATGGTTCATCCGATTTGTCAGATGGCACTATTAGGTTTATTGCTTTGACTGCTTTGTTTATGCAGCCTAATTTGCCTTCGAGTATTATTATTGATGAGCCCGAATTGGGCTTGCATCCTTTTGCAATTTCTAAGCTTGCGGGTATGATAAAGAGTGTGGCGGCGAAGAATGTTCAGATAATTATTGCCACCCAATCGGCCGACTTGGTTAACCACTTTGAACCACAAGATATTATAACTGTTGACCAGATTAATGGAGAGAGCCGTTTTGATAGATTGGAAGAGGATAGCCTGAAAGAGTGGCTTGATATTTATAGCATTGGTGATTTGTGGCAAAGAAATATATTAATTGGGGCACAACCTAACAAATAGATATCATGAAAAGAATAGTAATTATTTGTGAGGGACCTACAGAGCAGGAGTTTGTGAGGGATGTATTGGAGCCACACTTTCTAACTAAAGATATTTACCTATATAATCCATTAATTAAAAAATCGGGCGGAGGTATTGTTCCTTGGCCTGTTCTTCAGTCTCAGATACAGTCTCATCTTAGAGATAAGGATATATTTGTTACTACATTTATTGATTATTATGGAATTCCAGACAGGTATAATTATCCCGGGTGGGAGGAGGCGAAGTTAATTGCAGACAAGCAAGATCGTTTATCATTTTTGGAACATAAGATGAAAGAGGATATCGATTTAGACTTGCAGTCTAGATTTATTCCATATTATCAGCTGCATGAATTTGAGGGCTTATTGTTTAATAATATTGATGCGTTTGAGGCTACATTTGAAGAGAGTGATTATTTTGATAAAAATGAGTTGCTAAATATTTTATCTGAGTATGATAACCCTGAATTAATTAATGACAATGTAAAGACAGCTCCCTCTAAGCGTTTGGAAAGGCTTATTGTTGGCTATAATAAAATTGTTTATGGTTCTATATTAGCTCAAAATATAGGAATGGAAAATCTTAGACAGAAATCTCCACGATTTAATAAATGGATAAGCTTGCTTGAGTGTATCTGATTCCTCTTTATATATCTTTTCTGTAAAACTTCATTTTGTGATAGTGATTAATTAGTGTTTAGCGATCAGGGGTTAGTGCGTTGTACTCGAGTGAGTTATGTGTTTGTCATTTAACACTAAACACTAATCACTAATCACTTTTATTCAACACTAATCTCCAAACAACAGGGTTCTCATTAGTAGTGACAACTAGTTCTCATTCTCAATGAGAACTCCGACTAAGTAAAATGTAACTTACACTTTTATAACTTACATTTCTCTTAGTTGTTAAAAAAGTAAAGCACATTGTGGTATAAGAAGTTGCGATTTGGAATAGTTTTATGCTACCTTTGCTGATTAATCTATTATAATTTATATTTATACACTTAAGATGAAACAACTTAAATTACTATTACTACTACTATTGCCGTTGGTGCTTGCATGTACGGATAAGGAGGAGGTGACACAGAAATCTAATGATTTGCTTAAATTTGAATTTCGTAAGGAGCATAACGAGGGGCTGCTGGAGAATACTGTGGTGGCCGAAATAGACGGACAAAATGTGAAGGTGACTCTCCCCGGCGAATTGAGGAATGAGATGCTGGTTGCATATTTTGAGCATAATGGGGTGGATGTTTTGATTGACAGAGTGCCTCAGAAATCGGGAGTTACTAAGAATGATTTTAGCCAACCAATTACGTATGATATTGGTGCGGGAGATTTGAGCTATAAGAGCTACGTTGTGCAGGTGACTTGGCATATTGATGATTCGGATCCTAAGCCTGAGCCTCAAATTGTGATTCCACACATATATGTGGATATTGATAATGGTGAGCCAATGGAGGAGAAAGATAAAAAGAGAGAGCTTCCTGCTAACGTGCGCATTGAGGGAAAGGGTAAGTATGATAATTTTGAGGGTAGAACTATAATAAGAGGTAGGGGCAACTCAACTTGGGGGATGCCTAAAAAGCCTTACCGTTTGAAGCTGGATAAGAAGGCTTCGTTGATGGGGCTTCCTGCTTATAAGGATTGGGTGTTGCTGAATGAGTATCTTGACGGGTCGATGCTTTATAATGCTGTTCCATACAAGGCGGGGCAACTGTTGGGTATTCCATATACAAATAATATTATTCCTGTGGAGCTTACTATAAATGGTGAGTATAAGGGTATGTATGCTTTTACTGAACACAAAGAGGTGGGTGAAGGCAGAATTGATATTGGTGATGATGGTTTGCTGTTTGAGCTGGACTCTTATTATGATGAGGATTGGAAGTTTAAATCTAAAAATGCTAAGTTGCCTGTGATGGTGCAGTTCCCAAAGAGCAAAAATATGACTGCTGAGAAGCTTGCTGAAATAGAGAGTGACTTTAATGTGATGGAAGACTTGGTGTTTAGCAGTTCTTTCCCAAATAATAATTATTTGGACTATTTTGATGCTGAGGCGTTTGTGAATTATATGATTGTGTATCAGCTTACATTGAATCAGGAGATTAATCATCCTAAGAGTACGTATATGAATAAGCTGGCGGGTGGTAAGTATAGAATGGGTATTATATGGGACTTTGACTGGGGATATGGTTATGAGCAAAATGGTAAGCATTATACTACAGGTAGTGCCAATAATTATTTGTTTTGGAGTGCTAATAATCCCGGCACGCAGTTCTTTAGCCGTTTGATGACGGACCCTGCCATTCAGAAGTTGTTTAAGCAGAAGTGGCAGTCGTTTAAGAGTGACAATATGGATGAGCTGAAAAGATATGTGTATGAGTATGCTGACATTGTGGCTTTGGCTTTGGAGAAGGATCACAAAGTGTGGGGTCCTAGAAATGGATCGTCAGATGCAGAGGCTAATGTTAACCGTTTGATGCAATGGTTGGATCTTAGATCTAATTATATAGATGAGTATGTAAGTAATTTCCCATAAGGGGATTTATTAGTGATATTGGCAAACAGCTCTCA
>CAZSKF010000098.1:0-2194 GCA_964607405.1 uncultured Proteiniphilum sp.
GAGAAGGTGGACTTTAAGTCGCTCTTATCACTGGTGCCCGCTATATATTCTAAAGAGTTTGACAAATTGCAAGCCGACGGGAATGTGAGCCTGAACGGTTTTGTGAAGGGTGTGTATCATGATGAGAGCTTTCCGGCTTTTGATTTTGAATTGAAGGTGGACAACGGAAGATTTAGTTACCCGGACCTGCCAAAATCTGTGGACAAGGTGACAGTAGCAGCAAAGATAAGCAATGAAGGCGGCGACCTGGACATGACCGTGGTGGATGTGCCGGTGCTGAGCTTTGAGATGGGTGGCAATCCATTTGGTGCTAACTTGAACCTGAGACACCCCGTGAGCGATATGAACTTTGTGGTGAGAGCTGACGGTAAGCTAGACCTAGGCATGATAAAGGAAGTATATCCCTTGGATGAGGGTATGGAGCTGAATGGTCTGCTGAAGATGGATCTGGATGCTGCGGGCAGAATGTCGAGCGTGGAGCAAAACAGATATGAAGATCTGAAATTTGGGGGACATGTGAATGTGCAAGATATGCTGGTGAGCGTGCCCGACCTAAAACAGGACATAGCTGTGAACAATGCTGAACTGATTTTTAACGACAGGTATCTGAATCTAGCGGGTATTGATGTGAAGATTGGCGACAATGACATCAAAGGAAGCGGACGCGTGGAGAATTATTTGGCGTATGCATTGCGCAATCAGACATTGACCGGTGAAATGACTATCAACTCGAATCGTATGAATCTGAATGATTTTATGATGGAGGAGGATGCGCAGGCTGATACAACTAAGATGACGGTGATAGAGGTTCCAAAAAATTTGAACTTGACACTAAATGGCGATTTTAAGCAGTTGGTATTTGACAAAATGAACTTTACCAATGCCGTGGCACAAATGAGAGTGGCTGATGGTGTGCTGAATATTAATAAAATGACGGTGAATGCCTTTGGCGGTACTATGGCGCTGAACGGAAAGTATAGCACTGTGAATTTGAGCGAGCCGATTGTGGATTTTGATGTGGACTTGAAACAGATTTCGTTTGGCGAGGTGATGGGTCAGGTGAAATCGCTGGAGAAAATTGCACCAATATTGGGAAAACTGGCGGGTAATTTTGATACCAAATTATCATTACAAACACTATTGGCGGGCGATATGATGCCTATCCTTTCGTCGATGCTAAGCTCGGGCAGTTTTAAGGCAGAGTTGGTGACGCTGAAAGAAGATATCACGGCGCTGAATGCGTTGACACAATCGCTAAAGCTAGATAAATTCAGCGGTTTGTCGCTAAAGGATTTGGCATTGTCGTTCAACATAAAAGATGGTAAGATAGAGACTAAGCCTTTTAATATTAATATTAAGGATTATAATTTGAATATTGGCGGACTGACCGGTCTGGATCAGTCGATAGCATACGCGGGTAGCATAAAATTGCCGGACAACTTGAACATGAAACAGTTTCAGACTATTGGCTTTAAGATTGGGGGTACATTTGATAAACCCAAAGTGGAGCTAGACCTAAAGAGCACACTCACCAACCTGCTTGAGGGAGAGAAGGAGAAGCTGACTGACAAAGTGGCAGAGACTACCAACAAAGCACTGGAGGAGGCGCAAAAGCGCGCCAACCTGATTATGGAGCAGGCCAATTTGCAAAGTGAGCGACTGATAAACGAAGCCAAGGTGCAGGCAGATAGCATAGTATCGAAAGCGAAGAACCCAATTGCTAAGGAGCTTGCCAGAAGGGGTGCAGATGAGTTGGTGAAACAGGCTGAAAAGCAGGCGCAAAACATAAACGAAAAAGCGAAGGCTGAGGCTGAGAAGCTAATAAAGGAGGCAGAGTGAAAGCAGAGTCTATAATAAACTATGAGGAGTATTCGGCAGAGATTGCCATGGTATCTTCTCAGGATAATGATGCGAATAAAAAGCTAGCGGGGCTTAATAAAATTCTAGAGCGACTGGCGAAGGAGTTGACCCGAGATGCCGCTATGCAGTTTTCAAATCTGTTTTCGCGTATTGTATATATTGCGAAGCATTATAAACTGCCAAAGCAGTTGGAATGGCAACTGCAAAACCTGCGTGTGAGAGCATATGAGAGCAAGCGCAACAAGGAGATTGATGTTGCGGCCGAGTATGACAAGCATGAAAAGGCGTTGACAGACTTTGTATGCTTTATTGAAAGCAGGGAGTATGAGGACGA
>CAZSKF010000098.1:2294-8829 GCA_964607405.1 uncultured Proteiniphilum sp.
GGCATTGTGACTCCCAAGATGATTGTGCTAGAGCCGGATTATCTGATTGATGCATCGGCTGTGGCGGAGTGCTTTCACGACTTCTGTACTACACCCATGCACTTTTTTAGAAACAGATTTGAGACGGTAGATAACAGGTCGTATATTCTGCTGGGAAATCTTGCCAACTTTTTTTTGGACGAACTTATATTTGCGGAGGATCATGATAGTGTATCTTTTAACGACACTTTTCTGGAATCGTTTAAGCAATCACCATTTGAATACACTAGTTGCGAGGACATAGCCAGTCGCGCAGGCTTTGGTCTGTTTTGGGATTCGGCAAAGACACAGTTTAGCAATATAAAGAGAGTTATCCTGGATGATTTTCCTGAGATTGGCATTAAGCTGCACAACTGCACGCTGGAGCCTTCATTCTTTAGTGAGAAGTATGGATTTCAGGGAAGACTGGACTTGCTTCACAAGGACAATAATCAGTATAAGATTATAGAGCTGAAATCGGGTAAGTTGCCCTACCCTGCCTATGACATGGGCAAGATAGCGGACAATCACAGAGTGCAAACGGCCGTTTACAGGATGATGATTGACAGTGTGTTTGGCGCTGAGTCGCGTGATATAGATGCGGCAATATTATATTCGTCGGGTGTGCAGCCGGGGTCTAACCTACGCTTTGCGGCCGACTATCAGAATCTTAATAAGGATATAATAAATATGCGCAACCACCTGGTGGCTAATGAGCACGAGTTGATTAATGGTGACAATGGTGTGGTGGAAGGGATGTTTGAGCGGTTATTTAACACAACATCGTTTTCAAAACCTAACGCCACGTTTTATACCAAGAAGATTGAGATGCTTGAAGCCGCATTGAAACAATGCAGTGCGGTGGAGTTGGCCTACTTCTACAGATATATCCGTTTTATATCACGCGAAATATATTTGCAAAAGATTGGTGATACGATGCACGACTCGCCTGCGGGAGTTGCGGCGCTATGGAACAGTGATTTCTCGCTACGAGCCGAAGCACTGGATGTGCTGTATGACCTGAGCATTAGCTCAATTGATATTTCGGGCAAGTATATGGTTGTGACGTTTGACAGAAACAATGAAAGCAATGAGATTGCCAACTTTAGAGAGGGTGAGATATGTATTGTATATCCCAGAAATGAAGATAACGACACGGTGCTGAACAAACAAATTCTAAAAGGGTCTATATCGAAGATAAATAAGGATTGTATTGAAGTTACATTCAGACACAAGCAGAGAAATCAGAACTATTTTGAGCAGAATAAGTATTGGGCTATAGAGCACGACTCACTGGATACATCTAATAATAGTATGTTCAGGAGTTTGTTTTCGTTTTTGAATGCATCTCAACAGAAGAGGGATATATTGTTGGGGCTGTCTCAACCCACGACTCGCTATGACGAGGGCTGTGAGCTTCAGTATCCTGAAAATGTAATCAGAAAAGCTATTGATGCTGAGGATTACTTTTTGATAGTGGGACCTCCGGGGACTGGCAAGACTTCTATATTTGCGCGACGACTGATAGAGGAATATTATGCGCAACCAGACACCAACATCCTGGTGCTGGCATATACAAACAGGGCTGTGGATGAGTTGTGCGACTCCATAAATGCCGCTTTTGGCGTGAATGATGGCTGCACGGACAGGTTTATCAGAATTGGAACAGAGCTTTCGTGTGACGAGAGATACAGAGATCAGTTGCTACAAAACATTGCTGCCAAGGCTGAGAAGAGAGAGGACTTGCGCAGTGTGATAGACAAAACCAGAATATTTGTATCGACCGTGGCATCAATTAATGGCAGGAAGGAGCTTTTTAACCTTAAGGATTTTGATGTGGCCATTATTGATGAAGCGTCGCAGATATTAGAGCCACAGATTATTGGGTTGCTGCCGCTGTTTGGAAAGTTTATAATGATAGGCGATCATAACCAATTGCCCGCAATAGTGCTACAAAGTAGTTCCAACTCCATAATACAGGAGAGGGAGCTAGTGGATATTGGCATAACCAATTGTGCTGATTCGCTATTTGAGAGACTGATGCGAACTGCCGTTAAGAATGAATGGAACGATTGTCATGCTCAACTAACCGTGCAGGGGCGCATGCATGATGATATTGCTGCTTTTCCTTCTTCATATTTTTATCCTGCAAGGTTGCTACCCGCCAATGATTGGCAAAGTGAGGAGTGGCAATCTACTTATATGGGCAAGGATGATTTGTTTGCCGACGCAATTGCAACAAAGCGTTTGGCGTTTTTCTCGACAGAGCGCATGACGCACAACAACACATCGCACAAGACTAATGAGAACGAGGCTAACATTGTGGTTTCGATTATTGAGTCGCTAAAGCAAGTGTATGAGCATGACGGTAGAGAATTTAGCTCGAAGGACATTGGCATTATTGCGCCATACAGAAATCAGATTGCGCTGATAAAACATAAGTTGCAAAAAGCCGGCATTCCCAACCATGAGGATATAATGGTGGATACGGTAGAGAGGTTTCAGGGGAGTCAGCGCAACGTTATAATTATTTCATTCTGCATTAATATGTCGTATCAGCTTAACTTTTTGAGCAACCTGAATGAAGCAGGCAATGTGGATAGAAAACTAAATGTTTCGATAACCAGGGCACGCCAACAGATGTTTTTGGTGGGTAATGCAAGGATTTTGCAGACAAATCCTATATATGCTACCCTACTCGACTTCATGAATAGTTCTATTATCAAACTACAATAAACACCATTCCTAAGTTTTATTTTTTATTCGGCCGGGCTATTTTAAAGTTCGGCCGCTAAAATTGTCGTCTCGGTATTTTGTTGACAACAACTGCAAGGATAACGCCATATCTTTGCAATAACAAAATGAGAGATAATTGATTTATAAATAACTATTTAAACTTTGGAATAATGAAAAAAACAGTTTTAACACTATTATCAGTATTACTTACTTTAGGAGTATTTACGGCAAACGCACAAACACCTATTACGTGGGGTGTGAAAGCGGACATGAACTTGTCTAACTTTTTACATAGCGATATAGATGATTTTAAGAGTACTATGAGAGTTGGCCCAAGCCTGGGAGGATATATGAGAGTGGATCTTCATGACAACTTTGCAATTCAGCCCGAGCTGTCGGTATTCTATAAAAACTCAAAATCAGAAATTGGCTCAGCAGAAGATACTTTTAAACAATGGGGAATGCAACTTCCAATTTATGCTCTGGCACAATCAGAAAACTTTGCAGGAAGAATTTATGGTGGATTTGGACCTTATCTAGGTTTGGGATTTGATGCAAGATATAAAGATGAAGACGTGAACTTATATAAAAAAGCAGACGATAAGACGCCAATGGAGCGTTGGGATGTGGGACTAGGCTTCCTAGCAGGATATGAGTTTAATAATGGATTTCAGATAAATGCCGGTTACCAGTTTGGTTTCATCGACCAGTTGAACGGTAGTGGCAAGTTGAAAAATCAGGCAGTTAACATTGGTGTTGGATACAGCTTCTAAGCTTTGCAGGCCAATGTATAGATAAAGAGATTGTCAAATTTGGTTCGTTACTCATGGTCTGTGCAATGAATGATTGAAAATTTGGTAAGCTTCGGATTCAAGTCTGGCAATCTCCTCAAATAATCCATGTTTTTTTATTATTGTGTATTTAGAAATGAAATAGTCAGATTTGGGAAAATAGACTGCATGGATTAATGTTCATCATACTTTTTATTGGTGATTAAACTCGGCAGGAAGACATTAATAATCTCTTCTTTGCCGAGTTTTTTATTGTGCCACAGAGGCACTTGTCAATTATTACATATATTATGTATATATTTGTGTAACCGGTAATTGAGATAAAAATAAGAAAATGGATTTATTAAAAGGCAGAATTTTACCGAGAAGGCGAAAGTCGTTTATTCTTAATTATAACAAGAAGACAGCAATTATAGCTGCTGTTATTATCAGCTTTATATTGGCATTTATAATGTTGGCCTCATCATTATATTTCATGTCGCTGGATAAGGGATCGGAAATAAAGATTTATGAGATATTCTCGTTGAGATCCATATTTACACTGGCTGTAAACTCTCTGTTTCTATATTTCCTGTTCAGGTTGCAATTTTGGTTTATCACCAAATATCCAAACAATAAGGTGAAGGCATGGGTGGCACTAATAGCCACGTTTGTGGCCATTGCAATATTTAGCCCCATGCTATCGAGGATGCAGTGGTGGTGGTTTAAAGGGCACGTGTCAACTAATACATTTTCGACACTACATTATGCAAAAGACCTTGTGGTATTGATTATATCATTCTTATTTACCGCACTTATTTATCTAATAAATCAGAATCAGAAAAAGTTTACCGAAAATCAGGATTTGGCCATTGAGAATCTCCAAAACAGATATGATGCACTGAAGAATCAGACAGACCCACATTTTCTTTTTAATTCGCTTAATACTCTTAGTGGGCTTATTGACTTTGAGAATGAGAAAGCGCAGGATTATGTAAGCCAGCTTTCGTCGGTATTCAGATACACGATGCAAGACAAATCGGTGGCCACTTTGGCTGACGAACTGCAGTTTGCCGAATCATATATATACCTTATGAAGATAAGATTTAGTGACGGAATGAATGTGCACATGAAAATAAATCCGGCATACAGGAAACATTACATCCTACCCTTTGGTTTGCAAATTCTTATTGAAAATGCCATAAAGCACAATGTGATAAGTCGTAAAAATCCATTGAGCATAATAATAGAGACAACCGACAGGGGCACCATAAGGGTAGAGAACAATGTGCAGCCAAAGCAGGGCAACACGGACAGCACGGGCCTGGGGCTAGGCAATCTGAATGAGAGATACAGGCTAATGTTTGGCAAAGAAATTGATATTAATGCAACAAAAGATACATTCTCGGTAGAGATTCCTCTGATTGAGAAATTGAAACAATAATTAAAGTAATCAACTTATACATTTTAAATGAAAAAGAAAGCAGTTATCATAGAAGATGAAGTTGTGGCAGCGGAGAATTTAGAACGATTAGTAACTTCAATAGATAAGGATATAAATATCATTGCAGTTCTTCAGACGGTGGAAGAAAGCGTGGAATGGTTTAAGGAAAACGAACATCCGGATATTGTATTTATGGATATACATTTGGCGGACGGAGAGTCATTTGCCATATTTAATGAAACCGAAATACGCAGTCCCATTATTTTCACCACGGCATATGATGAGTATGCACTAAAGGCTTTTGATGTGAATAGTGTGGACTATCTGCTGAAGCCAATAAATGCAAGGAGCCTTAACAGAGCATTGAAAAAGCTGGAGAAAATTTCGTTTCAGGACAACAATAATGATATCGTGGAGCAGATAATGCAGTCAATTAACCAGACTAAGACCAATTATAAAAAGCATTTCCTGATTCCTCATCGCGACAAACTTATACCCCTGCCGGTAGATGATATTGCTTATATTTTCTCGGAAATGAAGGTTGCCAACGTAGTGAGCTTTGACAACAAGAAATATACCATTGATACATCATTGGATGATATGATGAGGCAGTTGGATCCATCAAGATTTTTTCGTGCCAACAGACAATTTATTGTTTCGCACCGTTCGATAGCAGATTTGTCTATTTGGTTTGGCGGTAAGCTGGCAGTTAATCTTTCTGTGCCCACTCACGAGAGAATAATTGTGAGCCGGGCAAAGAATAACGAATTCAAAGAATGGTACATGGAAAATGACGATTTAGTTTAAGAAAAATAGAATGCAAAGAGGGTGAAATCAAAATACGATTTCACCCTCTTTCGTTTTATTCGGGACATTATTATTGTTGATTTAATACCACATTTAGCACGCAACCACCTTAATATACCAACCCCTAGGTACGCTTCATTCCGGCTATATTTCACTTCAATATTCATTATTGCCGTTTCGGCAGTGGCACAGAAACATACGGCTGTTTTTGAGTCTAACTTTGCATGCGTAATAAGGAAAATAAACAAATCAACAAATTATATTAATATGAATTCGACAAAATACTTTTTAAAAAGCATTATTGCAGTATTCTTGATTTCTCTAACACCGGCAGTTGCACAACAAACCCTCACACTTGAGGAGTGTCGCAACCTGGCATTGGAGCAAAACAAGAAGGTAAAAATATCACAACAAGATGCACTTTCTGCAACTTACGTTAAAAAATCTGCGGCTACCAACTACCTTCCAAAGGTTAGCTTTGGTGGAGGATATTTGCACACAAACAAGGCTATAAAGCCACTTGCGAATGATTTGTTGCTACCAATAGTTCCTTACAATACTATTGACCCCTCAACAGGGATGTTTAATCCCGGCGCACTGCAAGATCCAAGCACAGCACTGAATACGTTGGTGATGGACCCAAACACGGGCACTCCTATGACTGATGCTTCAGGAAATCCAATTTTTAAAAATTATGCAATGCTACCGGCTGATAAGCTGGTGCTAAACAATAATAACATATATCACGCACGCCTAAGCG
>CAZSKF010000099.1:0-8749 GCA_964607405.1 uncultured Proteiniphilum sp.
CATCGCTCTCTCATTGTCAGATAATGGCACTGATGCGCCCCCCTTTGTGTTGGGTACAAGTAGTGTCCAGGTTTCGCCTATGCCGTAGCTCCAAGCGGTTATATAATCTTTTTCTAATCCGGTTGATGAGTTGTTTGCAGCTCCGTGGTGAGATAGCTCCGATTTGCCTCTCATTGTTTCTTTTGAGTATTCGTATGTGTGGTACAAGTTGCTTGAGTTGGCCGCTACTCCTATTAGTCCTGATATTACTATCACGGTGGTAGCTTTTGCAAAGTCTGGCAATGTTTTATTTTTGATTGCATCTGCCAGATAGGCTATTACCATAAATAGCATCATAAACATGAAGTAGTAACTCATTTGTATATGATTGGACGATATCTGAAATGCTACGAATATCATAACTAGCAGTCCCCCTAGCAAGTATTGCTTGCGATATGCATATACCAATCCGGCAATGGTGGGTGGTATGTATGCAAGGGTTATGAATTTCCAGATATGTCCTGCGGCTATTATTATGAAGAAGTATGATGAAAAGGCCCACACTATTGCTCCCAGTGCACTAAGCAGTGGTGAGGCTCTGAGTGCACGCATCAGAATGTAGAAGCCCAGCATCATTATGAATACAAGATATACGTAGTTGGGAAGAAAAAGGGTGTAAGCCTTTTTTGCCAAGTCTTGTGGTTTGCTCGAATCGTATGTGGGACTCATCTGATATGATGGCATGCCGCTAAACATTGATATATTCCATCGTGTGCGCTGGCCATCATGGCGCTGCATATAGTCGCGCTGCTCTTGTCCTTGTCCTATGGCTGCGAGTGAGTCGTGTTGGGTAATCACTCGTCCGTCCATAACGGCTGGAGCAAAGTAGATGAAAGATATCAATATAAATGCCACAATTGCAATTAAGTCGGGCAACACTTTTTTCAAATCAAAAGATTTCTTCATTATTGGGTGTAATTATGTTTAAGCCGCAAAGTTAACTGATTGTTTGTTGACTACATAAAAAAAGCAGTAAGGAATAGTGCCCGCACTGCTTTTTAGAATTCATAAAAATTGTGTTGAGTAAGATTAAAATCTTTTACCTAGAGTTATTCCTCCTCTGGGGTATGCGCTGTCATTTACAAAATCTCTACCTGCTCCCATATATACCTCTGCAATCCAGTTGTTTTTGGATATATATTTCCAACCAAGAGCAAGACCAATTCCGGCCCCTAGATTGTATTCGGCTTTCCATAGGTCTGTGCCATAATCAGAATAAGATCTGTCATAATCTTCGTTGCCGAATACTGCAGCGTTTAGTTCCATAAAAAAGCCGGCTCCATATTTTTGCAGACTTGTGGAGTTGCCGCCAAAAAACCATCGTGCATATGGAGTGATTGTGTATTGCAGCGTATATTCGTCGCTAAGATTTATTCCGGCGCTACCGCCTATGCTGAAATCTTCACTAATTATTCGTTCGTAAGATACTTCAGGGAATAGTCCAAAAATTGTGGATCCGACGTTTAGTTTTAATTCGTTTCGTTTTATTGGAGCATCTTTTGCAAGGTGCCAACCCATAAAACTTCTGGTGCGTTGTTGTGCAAATAATGTAGTACATGATACTAACACTATTAATACTAATGATAGCTTCTTCATAGGTCTATGTTTTTGTGTGCAATGTATATGTAATAGATGGTAAATATGAAAAAACGTTGCATCGTAATGCTAAAATATTTTATTTTTAGTATTATAAGATGTTTGTGTGGTAAAATATAAAGCAAAAAATAAAGAACGCAACACTTTTATTCATACATTCGCAGTATCAATACTTTAATACTACTAAATTCACAATAATGATGAAGAGATTAACAACCCTATTACTCGCATTGGTGGTCTGCGGCTTAACTTTTGCACAGCAGGCACTATGGGGAGGAGAAGCAATCGTTTCTCCTGAAATTCATGGTAACAATACAGTGACTTTTCGATTGAATGCCCCAAATGCACAGAAAGTAGAAGTCACAGGTGATTTTCTGCCAACACAAAAGATGGAAACTCCTATGGGAGAATTTGATATCCCCGGAGTAGCAAACCTTGTCAAAAATGAAAAAGGGATTTGGGAATACACAACTGATGCCCCATTGGTTTCTGAACTCTACAGTTACACATTTATGGTTGACGGACTTCGCATCACTGATCCTGCCAATGTTGCCACGATACGTGATGTGGCGTCGATTACAAATGTGTTTATCATTGCCGGAAATCCGGGAGATCTTTACAGCGTGAACGATGTAGAGCATGGCTCCGTGGCCCGTCGCTGGTATCAAAGTCCTACGCTTGGGGAGCAACGCCGTATCACCATTTATACTCCTCCGGGATATGAGAGTAGCAATCAGTCTTATCCTGTGTTATATCTTCTACATGGATCGGGTGGCGACGAGGAGGCATGGATAGCTCTTGGGCGCACTGCACAGATAATTGACAATTTAATTGCGCAGGGTAAGGCAGAGCCAATGATAATAGTTATGCCAAACGGGCATACACAAAATACGGCGTCTCCAACTGAAACAAATCGCACCTATAATCCCGCAATGGGTGGAGGGCCTAGAAAGGCAATTGCAAGCATGGAGGATAGTTTTGGTGATATTCTTGCTTTTGTAGAAAGCAATTACAGAGTTATAAAGGACAAAGAACATCGTGCCATAGCAGGATTATCAATGGGTGGAATGCACTCATCAGCTATTTCTGCTCAATATCCAAATACATTTAATTATGTAGGTGTGTTTTCAGCTCCTCCTATTGCAACAATGAGGATGATGACTGAAAATGAGAGTGAGAGAGCAAAATATATAGATGAGTTTGTTGAAAAACTTAAGGTTCAGCAAAGTAATGGATTCGCACTCTATTGGATAGCCTGTGGAGATACAGATTTTCTATATCAAGGTGTAATAGACAGTATGAAGAAGATGGATGAAATAGGTTTCAACTATACTTATAGAGAGAGTGGAGAAGGCCATATCTGGAAAAACTGGCGTATTTACCTCAGTGAATTTGCTCCGATGTTATTTAAATAGTCAGTGAATTAACTTACGTAATACGAAAACAAAAAAGGATATTCACTTTGTGGGTGAATATCCTTTGTAATTATTATTGTTTGAGTATATCAAGTTATACTATCTCTGCTCCATTTGCAAGTTTGTCGGCAGGACGAACAAGGGTTAGAGTTCCGTCAGGATTTTCTGCTGATAGTATCATTCCTTCGCTCATTATTCCTCTCATTTTGCGTGGTGCCAAGTTGGCTACGAATAGTACTTGTGTGCCAACTAATTTCTCGGGTTCTGGATAGTATTGTGCAATCCCCGAAAGTATGGTGCGTTGTGCCAATCCGTCATCAAGCAGGAAGCGTAGGAGCTTGTCTGCTTTGGGCACTTTTTCACATTCAAGTACTGTGGCAGATCTGATATCAATCTTAGTGAAGTCGTCAAACTCTATATTTGATTTAATGGGTTTTGCTTTTTTTGCCTTTGCTTCGTTTTCTTCATTAAGTTTTTTGGTGTCAAGCAGTTTTTGTACTTGTTGCTCTATTGTTTCGTCTTCAATTTTTTCGAACAGTAGCTCTGCTTTGCCTAATGAATGACCTTCTGTAAGAAGATCGAAGCTAACCAGTCTGTCCCATTCTAGTTTGTCTATATTCAAAAACTTGTAGATCTTTTCTGTTGAGAATGGAATAAATGGTTCGAATGCTATCGCCAAGTTTGCTACAATTTGTAATGACAGGTTCAATATTGTTCCGGTGCGCACCAAGTCTGTTTTGGCAATTTTCCAAGGTTCTGTATCGGCAAGATATTTATTGCCAATTCGTGCCAGGTTCATTGCCTCTTTTTGAGCTTCGCGGAAATGGAATCTGTCAAGATTGCTTTCGATGGCTTGTTTTATTTTCTTTGCCTCTGCAATTGTTTCGTTGTCATACGCTGTGAGTTCACCAATTGAAGGTACTTTGTTGTCGAAGTATTTATTGGTAAGAACAAGTGCGCGATTGATGAAATTGCCCAATACTGCCACAAGTTCATTATTGTTGCGGGCCTGAAAGTCTTTCCACGTGAAGTCGTTGTCTTTAGTTTCAGGTGCATTGGCTGTCAGTGCATATCTAAGCACGTCCTGTTTGCCCGGAAATTCATCTAGATACTCATGAAGCCACACAGCCCAGTTGCGAGATGTAGATATTTTGTCACCCTCTAGATTCAAAAACTCATTAGCCGGAACATTTTCGGGAAGTATATATGATCCTTCCGCTTTTAGCATTGACGGGAATACTATGCAGTGGAATACAATATTGTCTTTTCCAATGAAGTGAATAAGCTTGGTGTTTTCATCTTTCCACCATTTTTCCCAGTCATTGGGTAGCAGTTCTATTGTGTTGGATATATAGCCAATAGGCGCATCAAACCATACGTAAAGAACTTTACCCTCTGCTCCTTCTATGGGAACGGGAACGCCCCAGTCGAGGTCGCGGCTCACGGCTCTTGGTTGTAGGCCCAGGTCTAACCATGATTTACATTGTCCATACACGTTTGGTTTCCATTCTTTGTGATTTTCCAAAATCCATTCACGCAGCCATGCTTCGTGCTTGTCAAGTGGAAGATACCAGTGTTTGGTTTTTTTCTTAATGGGTACACTGCCGCTAAGGGTTGATTTTGGGTTGATTAAATCGTTGGGGCTTAACGATGTTCCGCACTGTTCGCATTGATCACCGTATGCGTGTTCGTTTGAGCAATGTGGGCATGTGCCAATAATATATCTGTCGGCAAGAAACTGTTGAGCCTCTTCGTCAAAATATTGTTCAGATTCTGTTTCAACAAACTCTTTCTTATCGTATAGTTTTTTGAAAAAGTCTGATGCCGTTTTTTTATGTACATCCGAGGTGGTTCTGGAGTATATATCAAATGATATTCCCAGCCTTTCGAAAGATTCTTTATTTAGCTCGTGGTATCTATCTACTATATCCTGCGGTGTGACACCTTCGTTGCGGGCTTTGATAGTGATGGGTATTCCATGTTCGTCAGATCCTCCTATGAAAAGAGTTTCCTCGCCTTTTAGTCTTAAATATCGGGCATAAATATCTGAAGGAACATAAACGCCGGCCAAGTGACCAATATGAACCGGGCCGTTTGCGTAGGGGAGGGCCGAGGTGATAAGCGTACGTTTGAATTGTTTTGACATAATCTGATTAATAATTATGGGGCTGTGTTGTTTAAATATTTATTTATTAAAGCAATGCAACCCCTATATCGTTGTTTTTGAGGTGCAAATTTACAAGAATTTCTTGTAAAAACCTTAATAGCAGGTAAATTTGATTTTAGAGAAGGTTGGATTATTAGCAATTTTACAATGATCACCGTCTGCAATGCCTTGTATGGGTTGTTATCATTGTTGATAAATGGCACAATAATATTTTGATTATGGTTGCTCGAATTTAATACGTTGTTTGTTGTCCTTGCAACTTCCTAGCCGGGTGTTTATACGTTATTTGCAGCCCAACATACAATGGTGTGCGAGCTTTATCTGTTGTTTGCACTCTAGCTTATGTCGTTTGGTGGGTTGCGGTGAATATTTGCTGTGAGATATTAACTAAAAAACAACCATATCAGAGTCTTCTTTGTTAATGAAACAGTATTTTGCGACTGTGCAACATTGTTTGTTGGCCAATATATGGTGAGTTTGGGGCTTTATCTGATATTTGTTGAGCTGCAGACAATAGTGCACGGATTTTTTCTGCTGTTTGTTGAGCAACATAACATCCAAGTGTTAAGTCCGGTTAGGTTTTGACACTTTTAAAATTTGCATTTGAGTTAATTCTTGTTTATTGTTGTGCTTCGAACGACCGAAAAGTAGCTGAAAACAATGCTTGCTGAGCTCCAGATTTCGTTTCACGGTTATATTACATAGTTTGTTGCCTGACGAATTATAGATCTAAACTTCCGGAATGGTTTTGCCACTTTGCTTTTTCACTGATTATCAGCGATAAAACACTATTTAACTACAAATGTAAGTATTTGATTTGATATTATTCACAAATAGAGAACAAGGCAATGTTAAAACTCTTTAACGCTGCCTTTTGATACTAAAAGTCAAATTATTATGCCAAATGTGCTCTAATCATCCATGCAGTTTTCATATGCTGCTCCATCAGACTTGTAGTAAAATCTGTGATTCCGGCAACCTTAAATTCTTCTTCAAAGAGTTTTATGTTTTCTCTAAGGAAGATAATGATGCTCTCATAATCTTCAAGTAAATCTGCAAAAATGGTCTTACTATCATTTTTAGCGGGAGCTGCATCTAATAAGTTAGTCAATTCAAGATATTTATTTAGTTGCCCAGGTACATAGTGTCCCAAAGATCTAATTTTCTCTGCGGTGTCGTCAATATTGGCTTGCTGCTGGTTGTAGAGAGTCTCTAGGAATATATGTACTGAATGAAAGTCGGGACCTTCAACATTCCAATGAGCATTGAGCAGTTTGGAGTATATAATGAACTCGTCAGCTAGAATTTTTGATAACTGATCTGATACTGCTTGTTCGCTTTCTTCGTTAATTCCGATGTTTGCTTTTTTCATTTTGCTTATAATTTAAAACGTTGTTTATCTACTTGTATATAACATTTTGCATTGTATTTTGTTTCTGAAAAGAGAGTGTCTTTCTGTGTTTAAATATATTCATTATCAGTATGGTTATGTGTGTTTTGTTGATGTGTTTTTCTTAGTTGTTTTTGTGATAATATGTTGTGCATTTTGAATGAAATATACTTGTTGTAGGAGAGATACAGCTAACGTTGTGAGCAGTTGTTTTTGTGTTGATATAATTATTAAAGAAATATTTCAACAATTATAAATCAAGATTGTTATACCGTAACTATAAAGAAATATTGTTTAGGTTATGAAGAAAAAAATCATAGTTGTAGGCTGTGGATTTGGAGGGCTACAGTTTGTGAAACATTTGAAAAAGAATGAGTTTGATATACTTATTATAGATAAGGTTAATCATCATCAGTTTCCTCCTTTATTTTATCAGGTTGCATCGTCTCAGATAGAGCCATCTTCTATTGCTTTCCCTATAAGAAAGATATTTCAGAATAGAAGGGATGTAAGAATTCGTATGGCAGAAGTGAAGTCTATTGATAATTCTCAAAAGACAATTCACACGTCAATTGGCAATTTCTCATATGACTATCTATTGCTAGCTACGGGTGCCAAGACTAATTTTTATGGAAATAGTGAGACCGAAAAGCACTCTTTGGGTTTGAAGTCAACATTTCAGTCAATAAACGTAAGAAATACTATTCTTACCAACTTTGAGAAGTTGCTTTATAATAAAGATAAAGAAGCATTGCATAATATAGTGATAGTGGGCGGAGGTGCCACCGGAGTGGAATTGGCGGGAGCCTTTGTTGAGATTAAAAAAGAGGTGCTGCCTAAGGATTATCCTAATATTGAGGCGGAAAACGTAAACGTGTATCTATTGGAAGGTAGTGGACATACTCTTTCATCGATGAGTAGTTTTGCACAAAACTACTCAGAACAGTATCTGAAGGATATGGGAGTAATTGTAAAAACAAATGTGTTTGTAACAAGTTACGATGGCGAGACTCTAACTTTGAATAATGGTGAAACTATTCCGTCAAAAAGTGTGATATGGTCGGCAGGAATCACGGGTAATATGATAGGGGGAATACCTGAAGAGAATATCATGAGGGGGAATAGGATTAAGGTGGACAGAATGAATAGAGTTGTTGGCTTTGACTCTGTGTTTGCCGTGGGTGATATTGCTTATATGGAGACAGAAAAGTATCCTAACTCTCATCCGCAAGTAGCTAATGTTGCAATTGGTCAGGCAAAAAATCTAGCTAGAAATATAAATTCAATTGAAACAGGAGGAAAACGAAATAAACCGTATGAGTATAAAAACCTTGGTGCAATGGCAACTGTGGGACGAAATAAGGCGGTTGTTGATTTCCCTTTTATGAAATTAAAAGGCAGGATTGCGTGGGTGATTTGGATGTTTTTGCATCTTATGCTTATATTGAGCGTTAGAAACAAGCTAATCATTTTTATTAACTGGGCCTGGAATTATATCACGCGTAACAGTTCGCTTAGATTAATTTTGAAAGATGAGGATAGTAAGTATTAAATAATGAATTTTTGTAAACTATTGTTATTCATTCCTTGTTTTCATAATATATGCATCAACTAACCGTGATGTATATCATTAATTAAAACTTTAACTTCATTTTTAATCAGAATCGTTATGGAATATAGGAAATTAATAGAGATTGAGTTTCTCGAGTTTGATGAAAAGGGTTTGGAAAAGTCGTGGGAGTGGCTTAACGATCCGGAGATAAAACACCTGACGGGTGGATCAGACTTTGATCGTGAATCGCAAAAAGAATGGTACAATAGTTTGAGTTCAAGAAATGATTATTATATCACTTCTGTGGCTACAAAAGATCAACTTGTTGGAATCTGTGGTTTGAAAAAGATCACAGATTCTGATGCCGAAATGTGGGGATATATTGGGGTAAAGGATTTGTGGGGTAAGACCATCGGGCCACAGATGATAGATCATCTTGTGCAATATGGAAGGGATAAAAAACTTGAATCTTTATATTTTATTTGTTTAAAGGAAAATCGCATATTGATTAAAACAGCTTCGCGTTTTGGTTTTGTAAATGAAGGAGAGGTGGATGAGCTAAATGTTATGATGAGAAAGGTGTTATAGCA
>CAZSKF010000100.1:0-8730 GCA_964607405.1 uncultured Proteiniphilum sp.
ACTTAGGATCTAGTGGAGCGATCCGTGGGGGTTCGAGTCCCTTCAGCCGCACAGCACGAGTCTTTTAAGATTAATCTTAAAAGACTCTTTTTTTAGTTCTCAAATTATTTGACAAACTAAAAGTAGAAATTTAGCGAAAAGATTTGTGCAGTTTCAAAAAATAGCATATCTTTGCGCTCGGTTAATGAAAAAGAGGTCCCGTAGCTTAACTGAATAGAGCATCTGACTACGGATCAGAAGGTTACAGGTTTGAATCCTGTCGGGATCACATTAATAATAAAGCACTTACAAGTTTATTCTTGCAGGTGCTTTTTTCATTATCATATATTGATACCCAAACCCTAGACTACATAATCTTAAGGCATACTCCGGTACTTTACCATAAAACAGGAATCCTAAACTTTATATCTCTTATTATAGGTTTTATTGAAGTAATAATAGAAAAATGCACCAACCGCCCATCCTGCAAATACATCAATGAGATAATGAGCTTGAATATAAACAGTAGCACAACACAACAATGTATAAATAGGCAAAAGAACAATTGTAAGCTTTTTATTTACACTTGCCGACCATAACATTAACACAGTTGACACACCAACATGAGAACTTGGAAAAGCTGCAATTGGTCGCTCGCCTCCTGACTGAACCAACTCAATAGCATGATAAAACAAACCATCAACATATCCGGGGCCTGCCATAATTTCAAACTGATGCTTGAAATAGTCCCCAATTGGTGCGAAAGCTGCATTTGCAACATTCTCCATACCAATAACTAGAAAGTAAAATTGAGGACCGGCAACTGGTATAAATATAAATATGAAATAAAAGGCAAAAAAAGCACCCATTAGAACGAACATCAATCTATTAAGATCAGATGTTTTTTTAACAAAGCTATATACTACAGAACCCACAATCATAGGATAGTAAGCAAAATATCCAAAATAAATAGATTCACTAAACCACTTATATGGCAAAACCTGTGAAAAGGCAATAGAAGGCTGCATACTAAACACCGACTGCTCTAGTGTGGCAAATATATGATCCAAGTTGGGGAACAAATTATTAAACTCATATATTTCAGGATACCAATACGGAAGTAGTGCTATTTGAAACAAAACACGAAAGGCTACAGTAATATTACTTTCTTTGAAAAATCTATTAGCAACCCAACTCATAAAGAACATAACACCTACAATTACAACTCTCCCTACTATCTGCATAATTGGTTGCTCCAAACTATTCCAGAAAGCAAGAATAATAACAGATGTAAGAATAGAATACCATATGGTTAATCGCTCAAAGGGTAAGAGCTTAATATACTTAGTTATACTCATAATCAGGATCTTATTATTATTCAAACTCACTAAGCTCAAGCCATCTAAGTGTTTTTTCATCAATAAGATTTATAAGCTCTCCAACTCTATTTGATTTATCAATAAGTTCGTCGGGTGACAATTCACCTGATGACAACTTGGCACTTAAGTCTTCTTTTTCCGCCTCTAACTCCTCTATCTCTTTTTCAAGATTTTCAAACTCGATTCGCTCTTTGTATGACAGTTTGGTTTTTATATTAGACTTGGTTTTTTCCGATTTCTTTTGTTGAACTTCTTTTTCCAGCTTTTCAGCTTGCTGTATATTTTTATCTTCATCAGATTTCCATTCTCTATATTGCGTATAGTTACCGGGAAATAGTTTTAAATCAGCATTACCATTGAAGACTAGAAGGTGATCTACAACTTTATCCATAAAGTATCTATCGTGAGAAATAACTATCAGACATCCTTTGAACTCAGATAAATACTCCTCTAGTACATTTAATGTAACTATATCCAAATCATTTGTGGGCTCATCAAGAATAAGAAAATTAGGATTCTTAATCAATACTGTACATAAATATAACCGTCGCTTTTCACCTCCACTAAGTTTATGTACAAAATCATGTTGTCGGGAAGGTGCAAACAGAAAGTGCTGTAAAAACTGAGATGCCGTCAATTTTTTGCCATCTCCCAAATCAATGACCTCAGCAATGTTTTGCACAACATCTATCACTTTAGTTTGCTCATCAAAGTTTAGACCATCCTGACTATAGTATCCAAAATTTACAGTTTCACCTATTTCAAATTCACCTTTATCAGGTTCTACTAATCCAAGCAACATTTTAATAAACGTACTCTTACCTGTACCATTATTACCAATGACACCCATCTTCTCATAACGTGTAAAAACATAATTAAAGTCGTCAGTAATTTTAATATCATCATAACTTTTAGTTATACCTTTCGCTTCAAATATCTTTTTGCCTATATACGAGCCCTTGGCAGCAATTTTAACATCAAAGCTTTGACGACTTTGATTTGCTTTATCTTCTAAATCATAAAATGCATCTATACGTGACTTAGACTTGGTGCCTCGTGCTTGTGGCTGACGACGCATCCATTCCAGCTCTTTACGATAAAGGTTTCGTGCTCTATCAACTTCTGCATCTTGCGTAGCCATCCGTTCATCTCGTTTTTCAAGATAGTATGCATAATTACCTTTATAAGAATAAATTTGTTTATCCTCTATCTCTAATATCTGGTTACAAACGCTATCTAAAAAATATCTGTCGTGAGTCACCATAAGTAACGTAATGTTATTACTAAACAGATACCCCTCAAGCCACTCAACCATATCTAAATCAAGGTGGTTGGTTGGCTCATCTAGTATTATTAGCTCGGGCTCAGAGATAAGCGCATTAGCAAGTGCCACACGTTTTATTTGCCCACCTGACAACTCACCTATTTTTTGATCATATTTATATATCTTCAGTTGACCTAGAATTTGCTTTATTCTTTGCTCATAATCCCATGCCTTTAGCATATCCATTTCAGCCAAAATCTTATCAAGCCCTTCAGTATCTCCCGACTCCATAATCTTTTCATAGAGTGCTATTACCTTTACTACATCACTTCCTGACTGTAAGCAAGCCTCCAAAACTGTTAAATCTTTATCAAAATCAGGCTGCTGATTCAGATATGCAACTCGCAAGTCATTTCGAAATACCACTCTTCCGCTATCGTAGGGCTCTTGCCCAGCAATAATATTAAGCAGTGTAGTTTTCCCAGCACCATTTTTAGCTATAAGACCTATTTTATCACCTTCAGCAATACCAAAAGAAATATCACGAAACAATAAGAGATCACCAAAGCTTTTTGAAAGCGTATCTATTTGAAGTAATGGATGAGACATATAATTAAATTTATAGTAGAGCACAAAAATACTCTTTTAAAACCATTGTAAAAAAGGAAGTGATTATTGTTTAACAAATAAATTATCAAAACTTCCACTGAATGAGGCTAAAGACATCTAATCGGCTTGAACCATCAATAAGTTCAGTGCCTGAACCTATCGTATTTCGATCAAAATAATTAGTATAACCCAGCTTTAAAGATAAAGACAAATTAGACAAAATTCTATAGCGCCCTGAAAGCGACAATCTTATTCCTTCTCCATAAAAGGAGGGCATATAAAATGTTGACATAATGTTTCGCTCATAAGAATATAGCCTTGCAGCATATGAATCCGAAGAGAAAAAACCTGCATAAAAGTCACCTTGTATATTTCGTGTACTCCTATAGCTAATACCTTGAGAAATCATATAACCCCATTCTTCCTCTGAGTGCTTTAGCGAATAGTTAGCCAAATCCATCGTTGTTCGAAAGCTCCATCCTGATATCTGATTATTAATATATCGGACACGAAACTTTTGAGTACTATAAGGTAATATCGTTTTGATATTTTCCGGATAATAGGCATTCTTCTCTTTTTGTTTATACTTATATCTGAATTCTAAATTAGATACCCTATTAAGTGCATAATCTGCTAGCAAATAAAAATCCACACCTTTAGATGGCATATCCACCTGATATTTTAACCATGGAAATTTAAAAACATCTATATAAGCAGTTATTGAAGTATTTCGTATTGGCTTAAAAGATGTACCAAAATAAAACCCATTTTCATTTTGAATCCTGCTACTTTCAGCAAAAGCTTTTGCATGGAGTGCATTATATGAAGCAGGCAAATATCGATGTAACAATGAAAATGAATACAGGTAACTTGGATTATATTGGATAATATTTAAAGTTGCTATGGCCATATTAGGAGCCATAGCAGTCTCACCAGCAATAGTAAGCCTAGAAAACCTATACGAGTAATCAATACTCATATTATAGTTTGAAGAATCACGAAGATAAAAAATATTATAATCCTGAAATGTAGGATTCAACATTCTGTTGTATTTATGATAAATAGCACTAGCCCCAACCTGAATACTGTTTTTCCTCCAATTTACATTTACACCTACTACTTGTTCCCTTGTATTGCTCTTCTTTTCAATTTCTGATAGTGTGCGATGATAACCATCGGTTTTAAAAGACGTTATATCATCTGACTTGGACAAATTCGCATCAAACATTTTATTTGAATACAATGCCGTAACTGCAACATTTTTTAATTGATATACAGCTGACACTCCTCTAAAAAAACCACTCTCAGCAGTTGAAAAGTGCCTTTTAGGCTCTAGTGTTCGTCGTATGATATTACTTGAGACCCATGATTTTGACAAAACAAAGTCATTATTTAATATCAACCCTTGCCCAAATGAAATTCTGTAGTCCCCAACTGCTACAGTCTTTAACGGACCTATATCTCTAACAATAAAATGAAAGCCATAATGATCATATCCCTTTGAATAGTTTTTCTTAAAGAAAGGTTCGCCTGCATCTTTCTCTCCTAAAAAGCCATATTGAATTTTATCTTTATACGAAAAAGAGTATTTTAAAGATGTATAAAAATCCTCTCCTTGGTATTTCCTATTTGGGTAACGTTGCAAAATACTATCACTATACTCTCTGTAACCGGCCCGATTTGTCACAGTTTTATCAAATCTGTTTATTATTTCATGACGACCATGCTTAAACATCTCTCCAATGGATAATCTTTTAACTTCCATTTCTCCGGCCACAAAAAATGGCAATACTAGCTCTACTGTCTTAAAATCAAATAATGGGACATTACGCAATTCAAAAACAGTATAAACGGGGCGATTCTTTTCTAAAAAATCAATTAGACTAACTGCCTGCTCATAACTTAGGAGAGGAAACCTCTCAAGCTGGAAGAAATTTACATTATTGAGATTTATCGGATTGGATTCAAGCATTAATAATTCCTGATAAATATTATCCAGTGCTTCTTCATCCATCCCTTCTTCAGCCAGCTGCTGTAGATGTGTTCTCCAATTGTTGTCCTGACCAAATACAAGTGTACAATTTAAACAAAAGCATATAGCCAGGAGAAATATAACAAAGTGTGATATTTTCATATGATTGGTATTATAAGGATATTAACTGAAATATTTTACTAGCCGTCTATAGCCCAGGTTAGCACTGCATCTTCAAATACTTCATAGTTTATTTTAAATTCTTTTTCTTTTAGGGTTTTATATTCTTTGGCGTCAAATACTCCTTTTACACCTGGCTCGAAAGGGAATATACGTAGATGTTCTTTAAAATCAATATCTCCCTCTTTTAGTATTTTGAATATTGTTTCTTTTGCAGACCAATGCAGCAGTTGGTGGATTATCTTATTAGATGAACTGATATACTCTTCACTAGAGATAAACTTATCAGTAACCTTTGATATCCTATCTGAAATTGTTTCTATATCAATACCAACATAATACTTACTGCTAAGCAGCATAGCCACATATCCATGAGTATGTGATATGCTAATTCTATAGGATTTGTCATTTAGAAAAGGCCTCCCACTTGGATGATTATATATGGTCTTCTCTTCACCCAAAAGTTCATATAACAACACCCTGGTATTAAGCCATTCAATGACTCTGCTTTCTGCACGCATCTTAGCAATCTGCGCACTAATAACCTCACGTTGACCTATTGGCAACATATTTATAAGACTATCTTTGTTTGTACTAATCTTACGAATACCTAATAGTAAATCTTCAGAAATATGTTCTTTACGAATTAGCATCAATGTTTATCATTTACAGTTGTGGATATTTGCCACTTTATTTATTACTTTTAAAAGGAAGAAACCGCACCTTCAAAATTCGTCTATTGTCAAAGTCCTCTGCCTGAAAAGAGTAGTCCATATAATGAATAATTTCTTTGCGTTTTGGAAAATCACCCTTCAATTCCAACATTAAACCTGCAATAGTATCAACCTCTTCCATAATTTTCTCAAAATCTTTTTCAGGAACACCAGTAATCTCTATAAAATCCTCTAAAGATGTTTTACCTTCAAAAATATAACTACCATCGGCAGCTATGTGATACAACGGCATTTCATCCTCATCATATTCGTCACTAATATCACCTACAATTTCCTCAAGAATATCCTCCATTGTCACAATACCCATTGTTCCCCCATACTCATCAATTAATATTGCCATATGATTCTTATTGGCTCTAAATTCCTCAAGTAGGTCATCAATTCTTTTTGTACCCGGAACAAAATAAGCAGGCCTAATAAGAGACTGCCAGCGAAAATTTTCTGTCTTACCCAAGTTTGGCAACAAGTCTTTAACGTAAAGTACTCCCTTGATATTATCAGGATTTTCTACATAAACTGGTATTCGAGAAAAACCTGCCGACACTATATAAGTAATAACATCAGTAAAGTTTGTCTCAATATCAAGCGTCACAATATCTGAGCGCGACACCATTATATCCTCAGCTGTCTTATTTCGAAAACGAATAATCCCTTCCAACATTTCTAATTCATTGTCCCTGTCAGCCGTGTCGTCAGATGTAAGCTCCAGCGCTTTTGAAAGCTCATCTAGAGAAATATCATATTTTTTTTCGATGGAGGTTCTATTGAAAATCTTTATCATTCGTGTGAGAACGAATGATAGAGGTGACATGATACGATTAATAATATAAACCAGACCTATATATTTACGAATAAAATACAAGGGTTTTTGAGATGCATACGACTTGGGGAGAATATCAACAAACAATACGATTATTATTCCAATAAAAAACACTATCAACAATATCAGATACTTGTCATATATAAACTGAAGTGATAAAAAGATACTCAGAACAATAATCACAACATTAAACAGGTTATTGGATACAAGAATTGTGCTAGACATATTTTCAACATCTTGTACCAATTTTGCTATTCTATTTGACTTGGAGTCTGACTGCTTATAAGCCTCTTGGAGATCTTGCTTATTAATTGAAAAAAAAGCTGCCTCAAAGCCTGACATTATTGAATTTATAAATAATAGCCCAACCACAAGCACAAAAAGCGCTATATCCAGTACTAACAAATAACTGGATGAATCAAATACTATATTACTGTGTATCGCTTCGAAATTCAATGAATAAGGGTTTAGTGAAATAAAAGAGAATGTTTTATGTCATAAATAACGATAAAACATTCTCTATAAATTTATAATATCTTTCTAAAATGGCAGCTCATCAATTTCATCTGCTTCAAAAGACTCTGAACTTGGAGGATTACCGGTACTTGAAGTACCAGCAGGAGGCACCACCGGCTGTGCAGTTGTAGTTGTTGTGGATGCTACAGTAGTACCACTACTTACACTATCATTGGAGGCAGGGCTGCGTCGTGCTAAAAATTCTATATTTTCCGCATTTATTTCAGTAACATATCTTTTTACTCCATTCTGATCATCATAGGATCTAGTTCTAATCTTTCCTTCAATATACAGAGGATCACCCTTTCTTACATATTTTTCAATTACCTGAGCAAGTCCTCTCCAACAAACAATATTATGCCACTCAGTCCTTTCGGGCACGACTGTTCCGTTTGCCATTGTATAACCCCGCTCACTTGTAGCCAATGGAAAATTAGCTCTGGCGCTACCATCATCAAAATACCTTACATCTGGGTCTTTGCCCACATTTCCGATTAAAATAACTTTATTCACCGACATCTTTAATAATTTTAATGTTCTTTGCTATATAATAAGAACAAAATTAATGCTTTTTCCAACAATGGCAAGTATTTTGGCAAACATTGTTTATATGCTTTTAAACACCACGTGCGGTATTTGCCTATATTGTAAAATTCCAAACCTCAATTTAGACAATATATATACCTCAAATAGCATTGATAAAAGACACAAATAAAACATGGAAATTGAGGCTGATTTTGATGCTATAAAAACTGCTACTTGGCTATATTAAAAACAGTTACACATCAGAATATATCAAAAAAAATCAAAATATAGGTTCTTTTATTTTTTGCGTCGAAAAAAAAGCTATATATTTGCAATCCAATTTTTTAAGAAAAGAGATTATAATCATTAACACAAAATTAAAAATGACGAAAGCAGACCTTGTAAACGAGATAGCGAAGGAGACCGGCATTGACAAAAAGGATATATTATTGACGGTTGAGACTATGATGGAGGTTATCAAAACATCACTTACAGAAAACGAAAATGTTTATTTAAGAGGATTTGGTAGTTTTATAGTAAAGAAGAGAGCTGAAAAAACAGCACGTAATATTTCTAAGAATACTACAATCATAATTCCAGCTCATAATATCCCATCGTTCAAGCCAGCAAAGTCGTTTGTTTCACAAGTTAAGGATAATAATAAAGTAGATTAATTATAAATTTTAAAAACTAAAAGAGATGCCAAGCGGAAAAAAAAGAAAAAGGCATAAAATGGCTGTACACAAACGTAA
>CAZSKF010000101.1:0-8692 GCA_964607405.1 uncultured Proteiniphilum sp.
AATCCTTCTTTCATTGCATACGAGAATACATTGCCGCTGTGTCTGCCTTCTACCAGTGGGCGGAAGTCGGTGTGTGCATCAAAGTTGATGGCGTTGATGCTTTTGTTTTTTGCAAGCGATAGGCCTTTCAGGTTTCCATAGGCGTTGTTGTGCCCTCCGCCAATGATTATGGGTGTTTTGTTTTGGCTGATTATTTCTTTTACTATTGCGGTTACCATATCGTCTATTTGCGATACCATTTCAAATAGCTTTTCTCTGTCTTTTTCGTTGTGCGGGTCTAGTTGTTGTGCTTGCTCCATTTCCAGGGTGGTGTCTAGTTCGCCTAGTATGGTTATTTGGTTGCCTTGGCATCTTTGGTTGTGTTGTATATTCACAAAGGTGTTCAAAAAGCTTTTCCATGCCGAGGCTGAACCGGGACGGCCAAAGTTGGCACGAATGCCTATATCTTCGGGCACTCCAAATATTACGAACTTTGAGTTGTCCTTTCTCAGGGTTGCTTGCCAGTTGTCAGAGAGGTTTATAAATCTCATTGTTTGCCCAAGCTTTTGTTCTCCTGCGCGTATGTGTATTTTGTTTGAAATTTCTTCTTTTGAATAGGTTGTTAGTTTAGCCATATTGTTTATTAATTGTCTGTTTGCCATAAATCTAATATAATATATGACAATTTCAATATTGTGGTGGTGTTTTATTTTCAGTGACTTGGTTTGATAAAGTAACGGATGGATTATTTGACAGAATAAAAAGTGTAATAAAACATATTATTATTAGAAATAATACTAACTTTCCAGCCTGAAGACAACTAACCGGTTATTAGTGCTGTGTGTATGTTCCGGCTTGAGAGTAATATTGAATTTGATATTAAACTGATAAAATACGAAATGAACAAAAAACATTATTTGAGGATTTTGATTGCCTGGTTGATGGTTGTGCCTGCGGTGGGTAGCAACATAGGCGATTTGTATAAGAAGGCTGATAGTTATTATTGGGATTATACTAATAAGTATTATAACTATGTGTCTAATGCTAAGCCTGTGGGCGAGGGTGCCAAGTTTGTGTATCAGACGTGGACCAAGAGGGGTAAGGAGTTTCTGTTGGTTGATGCTGATATGAAGACCCAGGGAGAGGCTTTTGATCATATGCGACTTGCAGATTCTTTGTCGGCTCTGCTAAACCGTGAGACTAAGCCCTTTGGATTGCCGCTTGAGAATATTAGGTTTGACAAGGAGCTTGCCACATTATATTATAACATTGGCGATAGGGAGCATGCGGTAGATTTGAATACTTATTCTATTTCTCAGTCTCATAAGCCCAACAGGGGTTCGTATTGGGGTGGGGTGTATAAGGAGAATTCAAAAGATAGGGTTGCTTCGCCTGATGGAAAGAAGGAGGCTTATATTTCTGAGGGTAACTTGTGGGTGAGGGAAAAGGAGAGTGGCAAGGCTGTGAAGCTTAGCTACGATGGCTCGCCGTATGAGTATTACTCTTCTAATATTTATTGGTCGCCCGATTCAAGAAAGATTGTTAGCTGTAAATATTACCCTGTGGAGAATCGTAAGTTGTTGCTTATTTCTTCTTCGCCCAAAGATCAGTTGCAATCCAAAACGGAGGAGTATGATTATCCAAAGCCGGGTGATGCGCTGCCTGTGAGAATCCCTGTGGCTTTTGATGTGGAGTCGGGCGAGATTATTCGTTTTGATGTGCCTAATGTGGATGAGCAGTATGACTTGTCGCGCATCAGATGGAATGGTGATAGCGATTTCTTTACTTTCGAATTTAACAGGCGCGGACATCAGCAGTATTTTGTATATGCCGGTGATATTGCTTCTAAGTCGCTTCGCACCATTGTGAAGGAGAAGAGTTCTACATTTATATATTATAATGCTTTGTATCGCCATTGGAACGAAAAGCGTGATGAGCTGCTTTGGATTTCGGAGCGTGATGGCTGGCGTCATCTTTATTTGTACGATTATAAGGGTGGCAAGAAGGTAAGGCAGCTTACTAAAGGTGAGTGGATTGTGAAATCGGTGGTGAACGTGGATGAGGACAAGAGAACGGTTCTTTTTGTGGGTTGTGGTGTGGACAAGGGTGTGGATCCTTATCTTGAGAAGTATTATTTGCTTAATATGGATAGTGGCAAGATTGTGTGCCTAACGCCCGAGGATGCAAATCATAAGGCTACTTTTAGTGATGATTATAAATATATGCTTGATTCATATTCGCGCGTGGATATGCCACACGTGGTGGTAATGAGATCGCTGGAGGATGCGGGCAGGGTTATTTATAAGCCTGAACTGCAACCTGATATTTCGGAAGTAGTGGCTAAGGGGTGGACTATGCCTGAGGTTTTTTCGGCCAAGGGTAGGGATGGTGTTACTGATATTTGGGGGATGATTGTGAGGCCTGCCAATTTTGACTCTTCTAAGTCTTATCCTGTGATTGAATATATTTATGCGGGTCCTCATGATTCGCACGTGCCAAAATCTTTTTGGGTGGAACATACTTTTAGTGCTTTGGCCGAGATGGGTTTTATTACTGTGATGATTGATGGTATGGGTACTGCTAATCGTTCTAAGGCTTTTCATGATGTGTGTTGGCAAAATCTTAAAGATGCCGGCTTACCTGATCATATATCGTGGCTGAAGGCTGCGGCTGATAAATACCCTGAAATGGACATTAGCAATGTGGGGATTTATGGTGTGTCGGCCGGAGGGCAAAGTACTATGGGGGCTTTGTTGTTTCATCCTGAGTTTTATAAGGTGGGTGTTTCATCTTGTGCCTGTCACGACAATAGGATGGATAAAATATGGTGGAACGAGCAGTGGATGGGTTATCCTGTGGGCAAACATTATGAGGAGTCGTCGAATATGGTGAATGCTCATTTGCTGGAGGGCGAGTTGATGCTTATTTTGGGTGAACTGGATAATAATGTTGATCCTGCCAGTACTCTTCAGGTGGTGGATAAGCTGATTGAAAATGATAAGGAGTTTGAGTTTGTGATGCTTCCTGGTGCACGTCATACTTTGGGTGAAAAGTATGGTGAGAGAAAGCGTCGTGACTTTTTTGTGAAGCATATTTTGAAGTTGGATGCGCCCATATGGAACGCTAAAGATAGATAGCAAGGGGCGTTTTAATTTTGAATGTGCCAAATAAAGCAGGAGAATACACTTTTTTATTATAAAAAAGTGTATTTTTGCTTTTTATTAATATTCAATTGCCATAAATACAAACTTAAAATAAAAATCAAATGAAAAAAACTTTTCTAACGTCGGTTCTAGTGGCTTGTTCGCTGTTTGGTGCGAAGGCTCAGGATTCGGAAAAACAATTTATCAAGGAGAATATCGATTTTGCGAAGGTGCAGGTGGATCATATGCTGAAGATGCCTTTTTCGCCAACACAAATGCCACAGACTCTAAATAAGAATGGAGAGCTGGTGAGATTTGGAATTAGAAGCTGGACGGCTGGTTTCTTTCCGGGTACGTTGTGGTATGTGTCTGAGTTTACGGGCGACAAGGCTTTGACTGATTCGGCGCGTGCGTGGACTGATAAAATGGAGTCGGTGAAGAACTTTACTGATAATCATGATATTGGTTTTATGATGTATTGCCCATTCGGAAATGCTTATCGTATTAATCCTGTGGACGACGACAAAGATGTGTTGATTGAATCGGCTCGTTCGCTGAGCACTCGCTTTAATCCTGTTACCAAAACTATTAAGTCGTGGAACAATTGGAGATCATGGAATGGCGAAGAGGTGTTTGAATATCCCGTTATCATTGATAATATGATGAACTTGGAGTTGCTGTTTTTTGCTTCTGACAAGAGTGGGGATAATTCTTTTAGGGATATTGCAATATCACATGCTACCCAAACTATGAATAATCAGATAAGACCTGACGGTAGCCATTATCATGTAACATTCTATGATACTAAAACGGGCAACTTTATTAAGGGTGAAACATCGCAGGGTTATTCTGACAATTCTACATGGTCGCGTGGTCAGGCTTGGGCTATTTATGGTTTCACTATGGTTTATAGAGAGACTTTGGATCCTAAGTTTTTGGAGACTGCTATCAAAACTGCTGATTTCTATCTTGATCACGAGAATCTTCCTTCGGATAAGGTGGCTTGGTGGGATTTTAATGCTCATCAGCCTGGTTATACGCCCGGTGTGAGATCAAATGCCAGAAACTTGGCTACTAATTATCGTGATGTGTCGGCAGCGGCTATCACTGCTTCGGCTTTGTTTGAGCTTAGCACTTTTGTGGAGGGTGCACAATCTGAGAAGTATTATAATGCAGCGGTTGATATTGTTCATGCTTTGGGTAGCTCAAAATATAGAGCTAAAGAGGGTGAGAATGGCAACTTTATTTTGAAACATAGCGTGGGTGCTATTCCTCACAACAATGAGATTGATGTTCCATTGGTATATGCTGATTACTATTTTGTGGAGGCATTGGTGAGATATAATGCATTGCTTGACGGAAAGAGTATTCCTTTTGCCAAATAATATCTGATAAATAATATGTAATGATGCACAATGCAGCTATTAATGATTTAGCTGCATTGTGCATTTCCTTTTTCTAATATCAGCTTTTATATCAAAAATGCTGCTGCTGATGAGAACACATCATTAAAGGCTTTGTTGAGTGTGGAGGTGTCTTTTTCGTTGTGCGGGAAAGGGTTCTCGTGCGTGTAGTTGAACGAGAAGTCTTTTAACTTTATTGATGCTTCTGCCAATTTTTCGCCCATTGCTTCTTTCACTCCTTGGTAGGGTATTACAATATCTTTGGATAATGCTACGCCTCTAATTCTGTGGGTGAGGTTTTTGAAGTCTGTTTCTCTTTCAGATCTAAACTTGTCGGGGGATATCATGCGCCTGAATGCGGTGAAGATGTTGTCTTGCTTCCATATTGCATTGGGTTCGTTTCCGAATATGTAGATATAGTATTCGCGCAGCTTTTTGAATGATGCTTTGTCTAGGATGCTTCGTGATACGCCAAACATAGAGCTGAATATGCTGCCGCCACAAAACATAAACAATCGTGAGTTTGAAAACAGGTTTTTGTGATTGGATAATAGTGCTACCTGCGAAAGGAAGGCTCCAATGGAATAGGCAAATATGTTTATCTCTGTGTTTTCTTTAAACATTGGGTTTTGTCCGCTTTTTATTTCTTCAAATAGCTGTGATACATCAAAGAGGGTTTGTCGCCCCGACAAGTAAAACCTGCTTGGGTGCTCGCTCAGCCTGTTGCTTAGGGCAATGTTGGCATAACTGATGGATCTGTCGCCATTGTATATCTCTTTTCTACTGTTTAGTGTGTTTGTCATTTTGCGTGGGTTGCTCCAGTCCATTTCTCCTCTGTTCATGTGGTAGGCTATGGGGAATAGAATAACGGGAGTTTCAGTTTTTCCGCTCAGGTATTCTGCCCAGGTCAGATATTTGCTCCACGATCTTTCATTTAGTCCGTGTAGCAGCAAGATAGCTTTGTTGAATGTTTTATTGCCCAGGGGCACAAATACCGGATATCTGAATGAGTAGTTTCCCAATATATTTGTATCTGAAGATTGTAGTAGTATGTTCTCTTTCTCAACGGTGGTGTTGCTGTTGAAATCAAAGAATCTTACTTCGGTGTTGCTGCTGTCTATGACAAAGTTTTTATCCATATTAAAGCAGCTGTTTAGTTGGTTGTATCTTTCGCTATAGTTCATTGTTAATGTTTTTTCTGCAAAAGAACATTCTTTTATAATATGCTGCAAATGAATGGTAAAAGTGCGGTTGGAAAGGGACTAAACCACATATACGGGGTGAAATTCGTTATACAGGGGTGAAATATTTATGCGTCAAAGGTGGATGTTTTGGTATTTCTTCAATAAAAATCTACCTTTGTGTTTGGTGTTGACGAATTAAAACATGATTGCGATGAATAGGAAAATACCTGCTTATCTTTGTGAAAAAAGTAACAGTATTAAGTTGATTATCTTTACTGCTGTTTTTGCTCTGTTATTTATTAATCTATTTCAGCCGTTTGGTTCGCGCGATTGGTATCCAGGCGTATCAGATATAAAATACTTTGCATTTTCCAGTCTTATTATTTTGACGGGCATGTTGGTTGTGGTGATTAGCAGAGTGATTCTTAAGAAGTATTCTAATAAGCATCCTGTTTTTTATTGGCAATATGCAATGGTGATATTGATAGAGATATTGGCCATGTCTGTTTTCTATACTTTGTTTGCAAGATATGTGCCCAAGGATGGGGTGAACAGGGAGATATCTGATATATTTCATCAAAGTCTTACTAATACTGCCTTGGTGCTGTTGTTGCCCTATGCCATTTCGTGGCTGTATTTTTCGTGGAAGGAGAAGAGTGCCATTCTGGAGAATATAGAGAAATTAAAATTGAATGACGTGAAGCCCAAGTCGCTGATTGCCTTTCCTGATGAGAAGGGAGATTTAAAATTGTCGGTGATGTTGGATAATCTGTTATATATTGAGTCGGCTGATAATTATGCAAACATTTGCTACCTGAACAAATCGGAGATATCTCACTTTTTGTTGCGCAATTCTCTTAAATGGATTGAGGAGCAATATGCCGAGGATACGCCATTGACGCGCTGTCACAGGTCGTATATAGTGAATATGGACAAGGTGAAGATTTTGAAAAAGATAAAAGGGGGTATTGTTCTTGAGATGGATGTGGAGCGTGCGCCTGATATTCCTGTATCTAAAACATACTATGAAACATTTATGAAAAAGTTTTCTCAATATTCTGTTTAAATTGCCTGATATAGGGCTGATTATGAGTATATGATGTGAGAAAGAAAGTGGGTGACGGAAACGCTAGTTTCTAAAATACTGCTTGTTAAACTACAGTAAGTTAATATTTTGTACTACTTTTGTATTGGTAGTAGGTCGGTTTGTCGCTATTCGCTTTAGGCGAAGGGAGGAAAGTCCGGGCAACAAAGAGCGCCATATTTCCTAACGGGAAGCTGCTTGTGAGGGCAGAGTAGCGTAACAGAGAATAACCGCCTTTATTCTTTTATTAGGATGAGGGTAAGGGTGAAAAGGTGAGGTAAGAGCTCACCGGGTTGCATGGCAACATGCGATGCCGTACGTCTTATGGGTTGTAAGGCCATGTATATCGGCTATATGTAGGGTTGCTCGCCCGATGCCGAGGGGTAGGCTGCTAAAGAGTGGTGGCGACACTATCTCGCAGATAAATGACAGACGTCTCATTTGGAGATACAGAACCCGGCTTATAGACCTACTACTTTTTTAATATTCTCGTATTATGGCATTAAAGATAAAAAAATCAAAACGTTTAGCTGATGATGAGAGAGATAATCCGGGATTTATTAAGAGGATCAACCTCAAGATAAAGGAATGGATACATTTTCTCACATATGATATATGGCGTTTAAATCCTGAAAACTTTTCGGGCAAGAAAAACATATTCCACAATATTCTTAAAATTATAATGCTCACTGTGCGTGGCGTGCAGGAGCAGGACTTGAGCGCCAGTTCGCGTTCGCTTACGTATCGCACCATTCTGTCTATTGTGCCTATGCTGGCTGTGATATTTGCTATTGCGCGCGGCTTTGGGTTTGAAAAGATTGTGGAGAGTCAAATCTTTGACTTCTTTAGCAGCAATGATTTTGAGATAGCTGCTCCTATAAATATTGAAAATAATATTAATACTTATACCGACGTTGACACACTTGGTGGTATGGGTAGTTATGGTTCGGGGCTTAATATTCCGCCCACGCTAGAGAGTTCGTTGCATAGCAATACTACAGTTGCGGTCGACTCTTTGATGCACGATACTACTACTTTTACAATAGAAACATTGGTGACATTTGTAAATAATTCGCTAGAGCATGCCAAAGGCGGATTGTTTGCCGGTATTGGTGTGGCTTTGCTTTTATATACCATTGTGTTGCTGTTTACAGATATAGAGAATAGCTTTAATAGAATTTGGGGGATAAAGAAAGGGCGACCTATTCAGCGTCGTGTTATAGATTACTTTGCTTTGATGCTTCTCTTGCCTCTTTTGGTTGTAATCAATTATGGCCTAACGGCAATTATTCAGGCATCGGCAGATACGCTTGACAGATACACGCACATTGTGACACCGGTGATGGGGCAGGTGCTCAATATATTGCCGTTTGTGGTAATGATAGTTTCGATGACGCTGCTATATAAGCTTATGCCTAATCTTAAGGTTAAGATAACGAGTGCACTTGTGGGCGGGGTGTTAGGCGGAATTGCTTTGCAGGTCTTTCAGATGGTTTATCTTGAGGGACAGCTTTGGATTTCTAAGTACAACGCTATTTATGGTGCGTTTGCCGCGCTTCCGTTGTTGCTATTGTGGACTCAGGTTTCGTGGTTTATTGTGCTCATTGGTGCTGAGATTTCGTTTGCAACGCAAAACGTTCAACAATTTTCATTTGACCGGGAGACTAAGAATATTACTCGCCGATATAGAGACTTTTTTACTATCATCGTGGCTTCTACTATTGTTAAGAGATTTGCCGAGAACAGATCACCGCTTTCGGCAGCAATGATTTCGCTAAAGTGTCAGATACCTATTAAGTTGACCAATGATATTATAGATGAACTTATAAAACTGGAGATGGTGTTGCCAACTCCCGTGCTGGATGATGACCGAGTGATGGCATTTCAGCCGGCATATGA
>CAZSKF010000102.1:0-8525 GCA_964607405.1 uncultured Proteiniphilum sp.
GCCCAAGCAGGCATACCTGCAGTCCACACCAAAGTATCAGAGGTTATTTGTCCTTGTTGAATCATTTGTTGAATTTGAGCAACCGGGAATGGTCCTTGTTGCACACCACCAACTGCCACATGATAGGTGGTTTGTGGAGGCATAGGTGGGGGTGCTTGTTGTGGTGGTTGCTGTCCGCCCACAAACTGACCGGCCTGTGGGTTCATCATCTGCCCGGCCATTTGTCCCGCCATCGCCAGTCCAATGCCGGCGCCCATGGCATCACCGGCAAGGTTTCCACCACCGGTAGGATTGTTGGCCGAGTCTTTTAATGAATCGGCAAATTGCATTTGAGTGTAAGCAGTCATATTTCCTATAACACCCATGCTCGTGCGCCTGTCTAATGCTTCTTCCACAGCTTCCGGCAATGATATATTTTCTACCAAAAACTTAGTAATCTCTATACCATATTCAGCAAAGTCATCCTTTAGGGCAATACGTAATCCATCCGAAAACTCGTTCAGATTGGCAGCTAAGTCAAGCGCTGCAACCTTTGACTCGCCCAGATAATCTGTGAATTTTGTTATCACAAAATTGCGCAACTGCTCACTTATACCTTCCGTAGTGAAATTGCCATCGGTTCCCGCTACGTTTTTAATAAACTTTGTAGGATCGGGTTCCACTCTAAAACAGTATGAGCCAAAAGCACGCATACGAATTGGGCCAAACTCAGGATCTCGAAGCATAATAGGGTTTGCAGTGCCCCATTTTAAATTCAAGAACTGTTTAGTATTCACAAAATACACATCCACCTTGAATGGAGAGTTGAATCCATACTTCCAGCCTCGAATTGTAGTCAGAATAGGCATATTGCTAGTTGTCAATTCATATCTGCCGGGCTGATAAATGTCAGCAAACTGACCTTCATTTACCAATACAGCCACTTGCGTTTCGCGAACAGTAAGCTGAGCACCATTTTTTATTTCAGCATTATATCTTGGGAAGCGCCAAATCATGGTGTCGCTTGTGTCATCTGTCCATTCGATGATATCAATAAATTCACCGAGAACCTTCTGTTTAATTTTGTTGAATACACTCATAGTTTTGATTTATTGTTTTTCTTCTTTCTAATTCTTCTCTTTCTTTCATTCTCACTTATTTTTTCCAACTCAGATATTCGACTATCTATTATTTCAACTATCTGATCATAGCTGAAAACAGGCTTCACAAAAATCTCTTTCTTCTTCTTTTTGTTATCCTTTTCGTTGTCAATATCTGAATCCATCTCTGCACTTTATTTTGATGCAAAGATTCAATTTAGAAGAGTATGCTGTTAGCATAATCGGAGCATTAATATGGATTTTAGGAGCTAAATAAAGCCTTTTATTAGCACAATTTAAGCATGAGTTTGGTTTATCATGCTGGTAATGAGTTAAGTATTTGTGCTAATAGTGTTGTTGGTATTAAAAGACAGAAAGTAGTGCGGCGTAATAAATAAAGTCAGTATTTTGACCAATAATTTACTTTGAAATAATCAGCCAATTTGTCAATTACTTCTCTTGCAATTGAAATATTATTTTCAATTTGATGTAAAAGATTGCTCTTATATTCCCAGGCCCATGTGTATTCAACAAACCCATCTTCATCAAAATCAAAATGAAACTTCTTGTTTTTTGAGAATAACTTATCTTCAAAACTGCTGATCAAGAAATCCATCTCCTCCTCATGTGATGTTTCGTAAAACAAAAGTTTGTCTCCCATCTGATATATTTCAAAATACCATCCCTGATCTCCCAAAGAAAGCAGAGTGCCATCTTCTTTTTCTATCAAAGCCTGATGTATTTGTTCAATTTCAATAAGCCTATCATGCCATGGAAATGAAAATAGAACCTCATCATCGCAAAATATTCCGGGTCTCAACCAAATATGTTGCCTGGGATATTTTTCATTGTGCCTTTCAATGGACTCAAAAAGAGATTTATAGTATAATATCAGCTCATCAATATTTTTTAAACATACCTCTGCCAAAACCAGGTCATAGTCATCATCGCCCTCATACTTAATGAACGAAGGCTGAAATAGCTTGTCTGGCTTTTCGGAAGTGAACCGAGACTTTATATAAAAACCTATCTCAAATGATAATCTGTTTTTTTCATCAGTCATTTTATGAGCTGTTATATTTTAATTTGAGCTTTTTAATTTACTGCTTTGGGTGTTTTCCTATACTGTGATGGCGATACTTTATATACTTGTTTAAATACACGACTAAAGTAGTTTGAATCTTCAAAGCCGCACGACATGGCAATATCCCCAATTCGTGTATTGTCAGTTCTAAGCATCCTCTTTGATTTTTCTAGTCGCGTATGCAAAATAAATGCAGAAATGCTATAGCCTGTAATCTGGCGAATTTTACGATTAAGTTGTGAGCGACTCATGAATACTCTATCGGCAACAGTATCAGCGCTTAAATTGCTATCGGATATATCCTCATATATAATAGATATAACCCTATTCAGGAAGTCCCTGTCGTCGTTTGATAAATCCACCTTTTCAGAGTCACCCTCAAGCATTGCTTTGGAATACTTGTTTCGCAACATCTGTCGCTGTTCCAGTAGCTTTTGCACCCTCAGTCTTAGTTCGTTTGCATTAAAAGGTTTGAACAAATATGCATCAGCACCAATTTTATAGGCCCGCTGTTTATCCTCATCAGATGTTTTAGCTGTTATCACTACTATAGGAATATGGTTAAGCACTTGATCGTGTCTAATATGCTCAGCCAATTCAAATCCATCCATCACAGGCATCATCAAGTCAGTAATAATCAAATCCGGCAGAAAGTTAGAAGCCTTTGTCAATCCCTCTTCACCATTTGAGGCAAACCTGACGATATACTTCTCGTTAAGTAATGAACCAATATAAGCCTGAATATCAGAGTTGTCTTCCACCACAAGTATGGAGGGTTTGTGCGTTGAAGTGTCACCATTACTAATCTCTTCATCATATTTGCTTAGAGAATCCGAAGAAATTGTATTTATAAAAGGTAGTTGTGGATTGTAGTTTCCTCCCCATTGTTCTTTAATCTCAAACTTTTGCTTAATAGGTAGTGTAATAATAAACTTAGCCCCGCCTGATTCTATGTTCTCAGCTTTAATATTGCCATTCATCGCATCCATCATCTTATAAACCAATGCTAAACCAATGCCACTTCCTGAACTTGCGGTATCACTATTATTGCCAACATAAAACTCCTGAAAGATATGAGGCAAATCTTGTGGATTTATGCCCGGACCAGTATCAGACACCGAAACCTTTACACTCTCATGCTGTTTAGATACAGATACAGTTATTTGCCCTCCCTTAGGAGTATGCTTAAGTGCATTTGAGAGAATATTAACAACCACTCTTTCAAAATACACCGGTATGAAGTCTGCCAATAGTACCCTTTCGTTACTAGTCAAAATCAGATCAACACCCTTGGCTGTCGCATAACTCCTGAAGGCCTCAACATTCATATCCATAAATGCTACTAAATCACCGTTAACCCACTTTGATTTATCAAGACGTGACTTTATTCTAGCCATTTCCAGCAGCTGATTCACCATATCCAACAGAATATTGGCTTGTTTTATTATACTACCGGCATTTGCTTTATCCTCATCCTTGCTTTCTATAATCTCCGCCAGACCAAGTATAACAGTCAGTGGAGTTCTAAACTCATGAGTGATACCTGTAAAAAACTCGCTACGTGTCTTTTCCAGTTGTCTAAGCATATCATTGCTTCGGCTCCTCTCTCGGTAGGCATAGAAGAGTACCAATGTGATAATAGCACCCGTGATGGTAGTAAGCAACATAATATATAACATCACACGCTTTTTGCCCGACTCAGCTCTGTTTTCGGCTTCAAGCTGGCTGATGCTTCTGTTATATTTATTGCGCTCATACGATACTCGAAGATCTAGAAATTGACTGTTTCTTTTTACACCCTGCACACTGTCTTGCATGAGAATACTCTGTTTGTAGTTAGTAAGAGCCTTCTGATAATTATTTTGACTCAATTCGTAATCATGCTTCAGCTTATATATCTGAGATAAATGTTCGGGCGATTCTATTTCCTCGGCTACTTTTTCGGCCAAATTGATATAATGGAGATAGTCATTTAGATTATGTGTAAGATAATTTATCTCAGCAATAGAAATACACGCCTCCAGCCAATGCCATCGATCCGAGATATCCTCCATCAAGTCGTATGCCTTTCTATATTCAACTTTAGCTTTTGCGTATTCTCCCTTTTTTCTGTGAATATTGCCAAAGTGTATGTAACACAGCCCAATGCCCATATCCGACTTGCCAATTATATTCTGTTCCAGCGAATATTCATAATATATTCTGGCCGAATCATAATCATGCGTCAGCTCATATATTGCACCAATATTGGCATAATTTATAGCCTGCCCAATAGGGCTTTTCAGCTTTTTCTCATCTTCAAGGGCAGACATAAAATAGCTCTTTGCCTCATCATAATAGCCCAATGAAAGACTCACGTTGCCAATTCCATTTAATGATACTACCTTGTTTTTTATCCCACTATTTGTGTATGATTCTGAAAATGCTTCCGAATAGTCCAGTGCGCGATAGTGATAATCGGCAGCCTCGCTCAGAGCACCAACTCTTCTCAAGTCTGTTCCCAAGTTATTCATGGCCTGAATAATTTCTATAGTATCATTTAGGCTTAAAGCTGTTTCAAGTTCATTCTGGTGGCTAGATATTGCTTTGGTAAAACTGGCATTTTCTCGCTGATAATTTCCAATCAATCGATATGCATAAAGTTTCCCATAAGTATTATTGTCCGCAATGCTTTTTTGTAAAAACAAATCAAGTGAATCTTCATTCTTTCTGATTTTGTAAGCATACGAGGATATCTCCCCCTTGTCAATATTGTTTGTCTTATAAGAGTCATCATTGCAAGAGTTAATGAGCATTGCAGCCAGCAAGGCAATAAGTATTTGTATGTAGGTTTGGTATATCTTTTTCATTGTGGCAGCGGTTTTTGGGGTTCTCAGTCAAGCATACGCAAAGTTTAAAATACATTAGAAATGTAAAGATAAAATATTTTGTCTATTATTTACTTTGTTTTGTGTTAAATAATTGGATTTTGTTATACAACTCCCGTAATGCTTTTTTTATTACCTTTGCACTCAAATTCAATAAATTAATCAACAGAAACATTTCAGATATGAGAATTGAAAATATACTTCAAGATGCAATTATAAAAGCTATCAAGGAGCTTTATGATGCCGATATTGATGCTTCACAGATAACGCTGCAAAAGACCAAAAAGGATTTTAAAGGACATTATACTTTGGTGACTTTCCCATTGTTGAAAATATCAAAGAAAAAACCCGAACAAACCTCACAGGAGATAGGTGAATACCTGGCAAAGCATAATACCGACCTGGTTACAGATTTTAATGTGATCAAAGGTTTTCTAAATCTGACAGTTGCTTCAAGTGTTTGGGTTGATATGCTAAATCACATCAATGCAAATCCTGAATATGGTTTTACGCCCGTAGCTGATGATGCACCTTTGTTTATGGTTGAGTATTCTTCTCCCAATACCAACAAGCCATTGCACCTCGGCCACGTTCGCAATATTTTGCTGGGACATTCTCTTAGCGAAGTTCTAAAGGCCAACGGTAAACGAGTGGTTAAAACAAACATCGTGAATGACCGTGGTATTCATATTTGTAAATCAATGCTTGCTTGGCAAAAATGGGGCGAAGGTGCTACTCCCGAATCAACGGGAAAAAAAGGCGACCATTTGATAGGCGACTTCTATGTTCTGTTTGATCAAAAATATAAAGAAGAGCAAAGACTACTACAAGAAAATCAAGGCTTGTCTGCTGAAGATGCAGAGAAGCAGTCGGCTCTGATGGAAGAAGCTCGCGAAATGCTTCGCAGATGGGAGGCAGGCGATTCGGAAACAGTTGACCTTTGGAAAAAAATGAACAACTGGGTTTATGCAGGCTTCGATGAAACCTATGATGAGATGGGTGTCTCATTCGATAAAATATATTATGAGTCGGAAACATACTTAGCAGGTAGAGACGAAGTATTGGAAGGCTTGGAGAAAGGCTTGTTCTATCGCAAAGAAGATGGATCTATTTGGGCCGACCTGTCTGATAAAAAGCTTGATGATAAACTACTTCTTCGCAGTGATGGCACCTCGGTATATATGACGCAAGATATTGGTACTGCCAAAATGCGTTTTGACGATTATCCTATCAACACTATGATATATGTGGTAGGAAATGAGCAGAACCACCACTTCCAGGTGTTGTCAAATCTTTTGGATATGCTTGGCTACGAGTTTGGAAAAGGATTGGTTCACTTCTCTTACGGTATGGTTGAGCTGCCACACGGTAAGATGAAATCTCGTGAAGGCACCGTTGTTGATGCTGACGATTTGATGGCAGAGATGGTAAACACCGCTCTCACCACTTCTCAAGAGTTGGGCAAGCTTGATGGCGTGTCGGAAGATGAAGCGCATGACATTGCCAAAATGGTAGGACATGGTGCTCTCAAATACTTTATTTTGAAAGTTGACCCAAAGAAAAATATGACCTTCAACCCTGAAGAGTCTATAGATTTTAATGGCAACACGGGTCCTTTCATCCAATACACACATGCACGCATTCAATCAATATTGCGCCGTGCTGCAGAGCAAGGAATCAATGTTGACAGCAATCTTGATACATCGGTAGGTATTTCAGAAAAAGAAGAAGGCTTGGTACAAATGTTGTCCGAGTTCGACTCTGTAATCAAACAAGCGGCCACCGAATATAATGTGTCACTAATTGGCAATTATGTTTATGACCTGGTGAAAGAGTACAATCAATTCTATCACGAGTTTCAAATCCTGCGTGAGGAGGATGAAAAGAAGAAAGCTTTCAGACTTTCTCTATCCAAAAATACCGCACTAATTATCAAACGCGGAATGAAATTGTTTGGCATTGATGTGCCGGATAGAATGTAGGGTGGGGTTTATATATATTATACGGGGGTGTATCACAAAGTGATTTCACCCCTTTTCTTTTGTTATCCCAGAAACATAGCCACGTTAACAGCTGTGATATTTTCTCCTAATTGTTTTGTTTCAGGATCGTTTGATAAGACGAAAGCATGTTTAATAGGCTTATCAAGTATTTTATCTAAATTATTTAAATGTCTTGCATCGACTGAGCTAACTCTTTTTGCCTTCTTAATTTCAAAAGCATAATAATGATTCTCAAATTCAAGTAGTAAGTCCACTTCTTTCTGATCATGCGTTCGTAAGAAATAAAAGCTGGCTTCCACTTCGCTATTCTTGACTTGTTTATATATTTCCGAAACAACTGCGCTTTCAAATTCTCCACCTGTAACTCCTCCACTTTTCTTTAAAACAGCCTGTAGAACACCATTGTCTAAGAAATGTATTTTGGGCGATTTAATTAATCTTTTGTTAGGATTTCGTGTCCAGGGTTGTAGTGAAATTGTTTGATAACTTAATTCAGTGTATTTGATGTATCGCTGAACAGTTTTTGCGCTAATCCCTAATTGGGTTGCTATAGCAGATGCATTGATAAGCTCAGAGGTGTTTTGGGCTAAATACTGTTGTAGATTAACAAATGGCTCCAAATCTCTAAATGATGCCAAGTCTCGAATATCTCTTTCAAGATAGGTGCGAACATAATTCTTTAACCAATCCTGTTTCTCCTTTTCTGTCAAAGATTCATCACTTAACGCCGGATATGCTCCAAATCTAAGATATTCCTCAAAAGTATGTTGCTTGTTAGACATTTCTGAATCTAAAAGAAATGAAGGCAAATATGTTGGGTTGGCATTCATGATTTCCTGCTGAAACAAAGAACTATTTATTTCATCTTCCCACGATTTAGTTCTCATTTCGGGAAGTGTAAGTGGGAATATCTCATAAATAGAACATCTGCCGGCCAAGCTTTCGCGAACCTTCTCTAGCAATAGGAGTTGGCTTGACCCCAAAAGTATATACTTTACATCATCATATTGATCATATGCTGATTTAATACTCTCAATTAGTTTGGGTTCTTTTTGTACCTCATCCAGCGTTGCTTTAGGGTATAATTCATGCCACTGGGCAGCGGTTAGTTGATTATATACAGGCCTCATTTGCGGATCCTCTATAGATATATAGTGGTAATCGGGAAATGCATGTTTTGCCAATGTTGTTTTACCGGTTTGTCTTGCACCAGTCAAAACAATAATGCGCCCAAACTTAGACTCACTTTTATTTTTAATTATAGATGCTTTTATGCGATTTCTCATATGTCAACTAATGCTTTAGTTACAACACAAAAATAGTATAAAAGGATCCCAATTCCAAATATTACGCCAATATTAGGACTTCTATTCCCGATATTACGCCAATATTGGGACTTTAACTCCCGATATTACGTTTATAAAAAGAGTGTCAGATGATTTTTATATCACCTGACACTCTTTTTTGTAGCCCGGCCGAGAATCGAACTCGG
>CAZSKF010000103.1:0-8457 GCA_964607405.1 uncultured Proteiniphilum sp.
TAAATGAAGGAGAGGTGGATGAGCTAAATGTTATGATGAGAAAGGTGTTATAGCAAATGACAAAAATTAAAGTTTTGTGGCTATCGGGAACTCGAATCAATAGGAGAGGAGACTTTTTTTATGAGACCTGGTTAACATCAATGGCTCAGTTATTGGTGAAATCAGGACGAGTGGAATTATACAATGTAGTTCAGGATAGTGTTGAAGACGTTGTAGAAATAGGCAACACTATTGTGAGGGAGTGGGTTGTGCCGGTTTCACGCAGCAACCAAAATAGGAGGCCTACTGCGTCTTTAATATCGCATATGGGGCATATAATGAATGTTGTTAATCCAGACATAGTTCATATTTGGGGAATGGAGAAAAATTGGGGACTATTGACTTCAACGGGGGTTTTAGGTGACAAAGTTCTGTTGGAAATACAAGGTATAAAATATACCTGCGCAGAAGCCTATTACGCGGGTTTGAGTATGAAGGATTTGCTTTCAACAGTGAGGGTTCAGGAAATTGTCTTTTCTTCAAGATCGATGTTTTCTATAAAGAGACAATTTAATACCTGGGGGGCTATAGAAAGGGAAATGATTAAAGCTCACAATTATGTTGGAACGCCGTCTGAGTGGGTTAGAGATCATGTAAGATTTAATAATGTAAATGCTGCTACATATAAATCTAAATTGGCAATGAGGCAAGAATTCTTGGATGCTATGCCGTGGCAGTATAGGAATGATGAGGTGTTGGTTGTTTTTGCATCTTCATCTTTTGCAATATCATATAAGGGGATTCATAATCTGCTTAATGTTTTGGTATTGCTTAAAATTAAATATCGGAATGTGAAACTAAAAATAGCCGGAGATTGGCCTATAAATAATCCTTTCTATAGAAAGACAGGATATTTAAAATGGTTTGTTTCGAAAGCAAAAAAAATTGGAGTTTTAGATTTAATAGATTTTTTGGGACCACTTAATTCTGAAATGCTACTAAAGCAGTTTTATAAGTCTGATGTTTTTGTGGTACCTTCATATGTAGAGTCATATAGTTTGGCTTTGGCTGAAGCTATGGCTGTAGGAGTTCCTTGTGTTGCTTCATATGTAGGAGGCATGAGTGAACTAGCTGTGGATAATGAGAGTGTATTATTCTTCTCGCCAAATGACTATGTTAAGTGTGCCGGCAATATTGATAGAATAAAATCAGACAAAGATCTTGCCTTGAAGTTGTCGGATAATGCCAGACAAAAGACACAAGGAAGAAACGACACCATTAGTGTTGTGAACAGACAACTGGAAATATATGATCAGGTGATAAAGAATAATAGAATTTCTACTTCTTAAGTTTTAGGTGTGTAACTGCAAGAGACTGCCAACGTCTTCACCTGTGGGGTGAATACATTGGCTTATCGTGTTTTAGTAATCATATTACGGATACTGCGAATATGATAATATGTTTGATGATATTTTAAGCAGTCTCTCTTTATGTTGCGTAGTTTATATCATTCAAATACCAATCAAATAGTCTTTTGACTCCTTCTTCAATATTTACATTGCTTTTCCATCCTAGCAAATTTATTTTAGACACATTGGTGAGCTTCCGCATTGTGCCATCGGGCTTTGAGGAGTCAAACTTGATGCCCCCTTTATAATTGATTGTTTGTGCAATTAAATAAGCTAGGTTCTTTATGCTTATTTCAACTCCTGTACCAATGTTTATGTGACAGTTTCGTACCTCACGCATCCCTTTGCTAAGGTCTGTAAAATCTACATTCTCCATGATAAATACACATGCGTCAGCCATATCTTCGCTCCAAAGAAACTCTCTCATGGGTTTTCCTGTTCCCCAAAGTTCTACATGATTATCGGAAATCCCAAGTGAGGATAGTTTTTCAATAATTTTATCAATAGATGTTTTTTTGTCTATTCCATTGATGGGGCGTTTTGCAATATCTTTGCTTATTCCGCTCCAATTATTGTTTCTTAAACATTTTGCTAAGTATATCTTTCTTATCATGGCAGGAAGAACATGACTATTAATGAGATCAAAATTGTCGTTAGGGCCATAAAGGTTGGTGGGCATTGCTGCTATAAAGTTTGTACCATATTGAATATTGAAGCTTTCGCACATTTTCAATCCCGCAATTTTTGCTATTGCGTATGGTTCGTTTGTATATTCTAAAGGTGAAGTTAAAAGATGCTCTTCTCTCATTGGTTGAGGTGATTCTTTGGGATAAATGCAGGTGCTCCCCAAAAACAGCAGCTTCTTGACATTATGCCTGTAACTTTCGCCAATTACGTTATTTTGGATACAAAGATTTCTATAAATAAAGTCAGCTCGGTATGTGTTGTTTGCTACGATTCCGCCTACATAGGCTGCCGCAAGAATAACATATTCGGGTTTCTCTTTAAAAAAGTAATCTTTTACTAGAGTACTATCCATTAGGTCAAGCTCCGCATGAGATTGACCTATGAGGTTTGTGTATCCTTTCTTTACCAGACTGTTCCAAATAGCAGAGCCTACCAAACCTCTATGTCCTGCTATGTATATTTTGCTATCCTTATTCATTGTCAATTTGTTGTTTAATGATTTGCTTTTTCACATGCTTCATGTCATGTCTTACCATTATTCTAACCAGTTCCTCAAATGGTGTGGTGCTAGGATTCCATCCAAGAAGTTTTTTTGCTTTAGTAGGATCACCCTTTAATAGTTCAACTTCTGCGGGCCTGAAGTATTTAGGGTCAACTTCCACTATAGTTTTACCTGTTAATTTATCAATGCCTTTTTCATCAACGCCTCTTCCCTCCCATCTCAATTTGATGCCGGCCTCTGCAAAAGCAAGAGTGCAAAATTCTCTAACACTATGCATCTCGCCTGTTGCAATAACAAAGTCTTCGGGTTCGTCATGTTGTAGCATTAGCCACATACACTCTACATAGTCCTTGGCATATCCCCAATCACGAAGAGAATCCATATTTCCTAGATATAGCTTGTCTTGCATGTTTTGTGCTATGCGAGCAGCTGCCAATGTTATTTTTCTTGTTACAAATGTTTCGCCACGGCGTTCGCTTTCATGATTAAATAAAATTCCATTAACAGCAAACATGTTATAAGACTCTCTATAATTTTTTGTTATCCAATATGCATATAGTTTGGCTACTCCATATGGACTACGAGGATAAAAGGGAGTTGTTTCCTTTTGAGGCACCTCTTGAACTAGCCCAAATAATTCTGAAGTTGATGCTTGGTATATTTTGGTTTTTTTCTCCATGCCAAGTATTCTGACGGCTTCTAGAAGCCTCAGGGTACCTACTGCATCAGTTTCTGCAGTATATTCAGGAACATCAAAGCTCACTTTGACATGACTTTGCGCTGCTAGATTATATATCTCGTCAGGCTTTATGTCCTGAATAACTCTTATCAATGAGCTCGAATCTGTCATGTCAGCATAATGAAGATTTACAAGCCTTTTTTGTTTCATATCTCTTACCCATTCTTCAAGGTAGAGATGCTCAATTCGTTCGGTATTGAAAGAAGAAGAACGTCGAATAAGTCCATGAACTTCATATTCTTTCTCGATTAGAAACTCTGCTAAATACGAGCCGTCTTGCCCGGTAATCCCTGTAATTAAAGCTATCTTTGTCATGTCTGTTATATATTTAGTTGTGAAGTAATATCAATATCGAACATAATTAAAATGCATTTTGGAATGTCTCTTTTCCTGCAACTGTCATAAAAATAATCCGTAGATCTAGAATCAAACTCCATTTTTCAAGATATTGCATGTCGTGTTCTACTCTTCTTTCCATTTTCCAGAGCTCATCAGTCAGCCCTCTAAACCCATTTACTTGGGCCCACCCCGTGATACCGGGTTTTACAAAGTGTCTGACTTTGTAATGTTTTATTAGTGAAGAGTATTGAGTTGTATGTTTTAGCATATGTGGGCGGGGTCCCACAACTGACATGTCACCTTTTAGAACATTGAAAAACTGTGGTAACTCATCAATACTGGTTTTCCTCATGAAACTGCCAAAAGGTGTTACTCTTGCGTCATTTTTAACTGCTTGTTTTGTGTCACTCTCCTTATTGACAGTCATCGTTCTAAATTTATAGCACTTAAAAGTTTTGTTATTTATTCCTGTTCTGTCTTGAACGAAGAACACGGGTCCTCTGGATGTTATTTTTATAATCAAAGCAACTATTGGAAAAAGCCAGCTGAATATGAAAATAATAACTGAGAGTGAAAATATAATATCAAATATGCGTTTTTGAATACGCAAGCTAATATGATCAAGAGGGATTTCTTGAGGATTAAACATTTCAAAGTAGCTTCCTGATCCATTTTGTGAACTTGCGGCATTATTCCAATACCCATTCATTAGTATATATCTCAGTCTTAATCCATTTTTATTGCATATGGTTAATAGTTTCTTAGTTTTCTTTTCTGTGAAGTATTTAGGATTAGTCACAAACAACATATTGATTCTGTTTTTTTCGATCAATTCATCTATATCATTAATGTTACCTAGCGTTAATTTGTGGTTTTCCTTATCATTTTCATTGTCGCATACATATCCAATAAACTTGAACCCAAGTCGGGGGTTGTTTTTTAGTAGGTTTCCCAAAATCTGACTTGAGTTGCCGGTACCAATTATTGCAACTCTATACCCATAGTTTTCTTTCTCATATCTTTTTTTATGAGTTCTATACACAAAGTAGAAAGTTAGCATTTTCAGTAAGTAAAATATAGCTACATATTCTGCAACAAGGCTTTTGGGGTATCCTTTTGGCAATAAAAATAGGCCAAGAATAAATAAAGATACAATGAAGCCTATAAATCTTTTGCTTCTAAGCTTTAGTCTTTCAACGAATTTGTCGGTGTAGAAATAGTTTCTTTTTGAATATAGCATATATGCAATCATCTCTGAAATGTTGGCATGTAAATAGAATATTTCTTTGTTGGTAGCATCAAAATATTCATTTGATTTGCCAAATTCCAGAACTAAAAACACTGCTATGTTTAGCAAAAGTAAATCTAATAATAGATAAAAGAAACGTACACCTGCATGATCTGTGTCCATAATTAAGAATTTGTTTTGGTTTTGATAATTAAAATACTGATAATAAGATTTGTTGATTAATCATTATCAGGAGGTACGAGTTTTCTATTTAGAATACGAATTACAAACCTTGTGTTTCCGATAATATATCTTTTCCACATTCGTTTGGGTTCTTTTATAAGTCTGTAAAACCATTCTAATCCCATGTCGATCATCCACTGGGGAGCCCTTTTAATTGTTCCGGCATAAAAGTCGAACACGGCCCCTATGCAGCAAATGTGTCCGGCGTCAATTTTATTGAAGTTTGCAAAAGCCCATTTTTCTTGCTTTGGTGCTGTCATTCCGATAAATAAAGCATCAGGTCTTATTTTATTGATTAGCTCAATCATTGTATTGTCATCATCAGCGCTAAACTCTGATTTGAATGGAGGAGAATATGTGTGTATCTGTATATTAGGGTACTCTATGCTTGCCCTTTCTTTTATAAGCTTTAGATTTTCATTTGTGCTGCCTAAGAAGAAGCAAGTGCCATTAATCTTATTTACTCTTTCCATTTCATGATAAAATATATCTTCCCCTGCAATTTTGCGTATTCTCTCTCCCTTTAATATGCGCGAGGCCCAAACGATGCTAACACCGTCAGGCAATAAGATATCACTAGACTTGATTGCCTCTTTGAAAATAATATCCTTATAAAGTGTATTATATGAGTGGGCATTTATAGTTGTGATAAGTTTTTTTGATGATGGGATCTCATTGAGAGAGCCATTAAATATTGAAAATTCGTATAACATAATGTTTAGTTTGAGAGATGTTGCTAATGTCTTAATTTGAAAAAATTACTCAAGTTCCGGAGTCCAACAGAAGGTGTATTGAAGCGAAGATTTACAATTATGTATCTCTTTGAATCTTAATAAACCAATATTAGGTTCTCCATCTAAACTTGAAGTTCCAAAGTCGATATATTTATAACCTAGTTCTTTGTAGTGGTTATAAATGTTCATATAAAGAAAGTCAATTGCTCCCAGGTCGCGTTTGTTTAAATCGTCACCCATAAAAATGGCCTGTACAACTTTTTCACTTCCTCTATAAGTTACAGATGAGCCTATTGTTGCGCCATCGTTGTCAAAAACCTGAAAGAAATCAACAGGTATATGATCACTTACCATCATAAGATCTTCAAATGACATATGAATTTGTCGCCCTTGACTAATTCTGTTCATTTTGATAAGTTCATACGCTTCTTTTTTGTCATTTTCATTTTGCGCCAATGAAAAGGTAAGATTGCTTTTGATTGCTTTCTTACATCTGTTGGTAACCTTATTATATACCCAACTTCCATCAAACTCGGTTAAGTCAATCCAATTTAATATGTTGGGCGTGCTCATTGTATATCCTGAGCTAATAAATGCATTTACAAACTTAGCATTCATGTTTTTTTGATAAATATCCGGTGGTAGAGTTATTTGAACTCCTTTGAGGTTTGATGAAATAACAAAACTCTTAAGTGATGTCAGGAACTGATAAATGACATCATACATTAAGTATTCATGTGAATAATGAAATCCACCAAATGGAGAAGAGAATGGAGATATTATAACTCCATCTTGCACTCCGGCCACCAGCCCGATAGATCTGTCTGATTCATCTAATAGATGTAATACTTTGTCGGCTTTATGTTTCACAAGGTTTATAAACCATTCAGAAATGTATGGGTTATTACTGGTTGTGAACTGGTGTCTAAAAACACTATTTTCTATTTCTTTTAGCATAGTCTTTTTTGGTTTTGGTTAGTTCGCTTACTAATATTGAATAAATCCTGTTCTCGAAAATATCAACTGTATAGTTGTTGTCATACTTATTCCTTCCTCTTTCTCCCATCTCTGTTGCTATTTGAGGGTTTTGAATTAGGTATTCAATTTTGCCGGCAAGGGTGTCAGGATTTCGTTGAGAAATTAAAATTCCATTCATATTTTGATCTACCAAATCGGGGATTCCTCCTTCTAAAGTGGAGATTATTGGCAGTTTAAACTGCATTGCTTCAATTAGAACCAGTGGAAAGCAATCATTAAAGGTTGGGAAAACGAAAATATCTGCTTTAGAGTAAATGTTGTATTTGTCGTGTCCAAACTTTGCACCTAGATAGGTGACGTATTGAGAAATATTATTTCTGTTTACATATTCTTCAAATTCGTTTTTGGAAATATCACCTTCGCTGCCTACAAACAGGCATTGAAAGTTATAATCTTTTTGTGATAGGATGGCACAAGAGTCTAGTAGATCGAAAACCCCTTTTGACTTTATTAAGTTTGACAAGAATAAAATGTTTGTAGTACCATTTTGAGATTTTTTCTTGTTGGCTACATTTGTATTTTTGTCTTCTAGCCCGTTGGGGCAGATGTAGATTTTGTCATATGGAACATATTTTTTAATATCGGTATATAAATGCTCTGAAAGTAGGATTGCAGAAGATCCTTTAAATACAAAGCGATATAGCGAATCAAACAATCTTCTGTTTTGATTCTTGCTCACTCCTTTGTTATGTAAATGATATATTACCTTAACTTTGAACATGTGTAGCAATGAAATCATTAATGAGTCTTTTACAAAAGCGCTTCCTGTAGTGGATAGTGCATAGTAGCAAAGGTGGGGCCTGTCAAGTAGTAACAGTCTGAAAAGCTTAAACCATTTAGAAGGAAAACGGAATATTTTCTTTAGGCTTACCTTTCCGGTCTCTTTCAAAGAATTTGAAGTCAACAGGTTCATGTGATAGGTATTGAAACTACTATTAAGCAAATTGCTTTTATAAATAATTTCACCCACAATAGATGAGCCATGTACCGGTGGAGGTATATGAAGCATAAATAATATTTTGTCTCTGTTAGATTTCATCGTTTCTATTATATAAAGATGAATAGGAGCTAATCATTTTCTCCATTGAAAATTTACCTTTTGCATACTCAAACGCAATTTCTTTTAATTTGCCAATGTCATAGTATCCAATACTTATTTTATTAAATATGTCGTATAGCTTTTCCTCGTCGTTGAGGTTGAATCTAAGTGGCCAATTGTCAGGCAGGGTCTCATCGAGGCCGGGAGCGAATGATGCTATGACAGGAACTTTGGATAAAGATGCCTCTACTGATACTAAGCCTAATCCTTCAAACTTGGATGGCATAAATACAAAATCAAAGTCGTAGAGCTTATTTGATATATTTGCCGTTGGAGGATATATGGTTACATTGTTATGCTGTTTTGATAGCTCGACTAACTCAGATTTGAATGTGCCATCTCCAATAATATGAAACTCAAACACTCCGGGTAGCTTGTTGGCTGTTTTGTTTATAGTGTATATAAGGGTATCCATCCCTTTGTAGTCTTCAAATCTACCACAAAAGGCAATATTGATTTT
>CAZSKF010000104.1:0-8317 GCA_964607405.1 uncultured Proteiniphilum sp.
GATGTGCTTTATGAAAATTTACAGTCGCAAAATTTGGTTGGAATGATATAAAGATGTTACTTTGGAGATTATTGAAGAAAAAATTCGCTATTAATAAGTCATATTAGTATTCATCTAACTGAATAGGAATCAATGCAAACAACGTTAGTTATTCTAAAACCATCAGCAGTTCAGCGCAACTTGGTAGGCGAGGTGACAGCTAGATTTGAGAAAAAAGGACTACAAATTGTTGGAATGAAGATGACAACATTAGATCAGTCTATTCTGGAGCAACACTATTCTCATTTAAAAGATAAACCATTTTTTAAACGTATAGTTAACTCTATGATGGCAAGCCCTGTAATTGTTATGGCAATACGAGGACTTGAGGCAGTTAATGTGGTTAGAAATCTAACAGGTGCCACAAATGGCAGGTATGCATTGCCCGGGACTATAAGGGGAGACTTTAGCAATAGTGTTCAGGAAAATATTGTTCATGCTTCAGATTCTCTTGAAGCATCAGAAGTAGAACTTGAACGATTCTTCAATCAAAATGAAATATTTAATTATAGACAATTGACTTTCGACAATTTATATGCAAATGACGAACTTTGATTGCAAAACAAATAACTTAAGAATATTAATTAGCTAACAGCTATTTTAAAACTTATGGAGAAAAAAAGATTTTTGTCAACTATCAAGACAATTCTACCCGCCTTCTTATTGTTTACTGCTACAGCAGTTACAGCACAAGAAAACAACAAAACAAAACAAGACGACCTTAGTTATCAACAGCTTCACAGCTCTGGTTTAGAGGGCCAGCAGGGTCTTTATGCAGACGGTATAAAGCTAAAGATGAACTTATCAGTTCTGGAAGAAGCTAATGCAGACAGATTAGAGTTTGATATAAACGAAATCCCTTCTGATGATATTTATGGTGGAATTTGGAATAACTCTTATGTTCATGCATACGGCTCATTAAAGAATGTGCCAGATTCATTTAATATTGATCTTTCAAACTTTACAATGCCTTTTGAGGGTCGTATGACTTCTAATTTTGGAACTAGAGGAAGACGATACCATTATGGTGTTGACCTTAAAGTGCAAATAGGTGATACTATCTATGCAGCCTTTGATGGAAAAGTGAGGCTTACAAAATTTGAAAGAGCCGGATATGGATATTATGTAGTGCTAAGACATATAAATGGCCTAGAGACAGTTTATGGACACCTTTCAAAGTTTCTGGTTGAAGAAGATCAATTTGTGAGATCTGGAGAACCCATTGCCTTGGGCGGTAATACAGGACGTTCAACAGGATCTCATTTACATTTTGAGACTAGGTTCTTAGGTAAACCAATTAATCCAAATTATATTGTGGACTTTGAAAACTTCTCTTGTCATAAAGATGAGTATTTAGTAACAAACTCAAGTTTCTATAAAACTAATCAAAGTAGCAGAGTGCTGATAACGTCACCTAATTATAAAATACCTACTCCTCCGGCCAATATGGCAAAATCAGGACCTAATAAGTATGTTGATGGAGATGTGAAGTATTACAAGATAAAAAGTGGGGACACGCTTGGAGCAATCGCAAGAAGAAATGGCACTACTGTAGCAAATATATGTAAGTTGAATAACATTACTACTAAGACTACATTACGCATAGGTAGATCTTTGCGAGTTTCATGATTCAAGTAAACATTTAATAATATTAAAAGGTGCAAGACATTGATGCTTGTGCCTTTTCCTTTTTTGTGTAACTTTGTGGTTTAATAAATAATTCCCTAACAAATTTATATATATGGATAATACTAAGAAGCAGTTTGATGAAGTGATATCCCTTTGCCGAAATGTGTTTGAAGATAAATCTGCTGATTATGGGCCAACGTGGCGATTATTGAGACCAGAGTCGGTAACAGATCAGTTGCTAATTAAGGCTAACCGTATAAGATCTTTAGAAATTAAAAAAGAGAGTAAAGTGGGGGAGGGCATTTTTCCTGAATTTATTAGTATTGTAAATTACGGTGTAATGGCACTTATTCAGTTGGAGCTTGGATACAGTGATGGCATTGATATTACTAATGAAAAGGCTCTCGAATTATATGATAGGCATATTAATGAAACAAAAGAATTAATGTATGCCAAAAATCATGATTACGATGAGGCTTGGCGTAGTATGAGGATTAGTTCTTACACAGATCTGATTTTAGTTAAGTTGTATAGAATTAAAGAAATTGAAAATAACAAAGGTGTGGTTGCTGTTTCGGAGGGAGTGGATGGTAATTATGCTGACATTATCAACTATGCATTATTTGGATTAATCAAGATGCATTTTGGTGAATAATTGATTTATATAACCAGATGAGGAATAATAATAAAATCAAAAAATATATTACTGAATTTTTTAGGATTATAGTCGGGATTACATTTGTGTTTTCCGGATCTATGAAAGCTGTTGATCCTTTGGGTTTTACTTACAAAATTCAAGATTATCTTATTTCTTTTGATTTAGTGTCATTTTTCCCATTAGCTTTGCCTACTGCAATAATTTTAGTAGTGCTTGAAATGCTTGTCGGATTGTTCCTCCTTCTAGGACTATACCGCAAAGTTTCATCAATTGCTGTCTTTTTATTTATGCTATTCTTTTTGCCACTTACTTTATGGATAGCAATATTTAATCCTGTTGAGGATTGTGGCTGTTTTGGTGATGCTTTGGTTATTTCAAATTGGCAGACATTTTACAAAAATATAATACTATTTGTCGGTTCTCTAATCTTGTTTTTTAATTATAATAAGATTAAGCAGTTATACTCTTCAAGTACTTCGAGGATAGTTGCAGTGTTTTTGGTAGTATATAGCTTTTCATTTGCTATATATAATACACAGAAGTTGCCTGTCTTTGATTTTAGACCATTTAAAATTGGTTCAAATCTTGCAGATCAAATGGTAGTCGACCCTAGTGGTGGTGATATTGTGGAGAATATCTTTATTTATAGTAAAGATGGAACAAATAAAGAATTCACAGAAAATGATTATCCATGGGATGACTCAACTTGGGTGTATGTAGATATGGAAACGAGGCTTGTTAAAAAAGGAGAGTCTCCTAAGATTGAAGATTTTCATGTCAATCACTATATTTTTGAAGAGGATATGGTTTCAGAAGAAGATATAACTGATAGAATATTATATAATCCTGATTATAGTTTTCTGATGATTGCTTATTTTTTGGAGGAAATGGATATGACACATTATCACAGGTTTGTAAAGGCTCAGGAGTATGCTGCACAAAACGATATTGAATTCTATATCTTGACTTCTTCTCTCAAAGAAAATATATTGAAATGGCGGAAGGAGCATTCAGATGCTTTTGAATTTGCTGAGGCAGATGAAAGAGTCTTAAAGACAATGATAAGATCCAATCCAGGATTAATATTGATGCATAATGGTGTTGTTGTGAATAAGTGGGACGACAGTCAGGTGCCTGACTTTTACAAAGCCAATATTGAAAGTTGGAACAACGAGATTACGCAAAATAAAAACTTTTGGTTTAAGTTAATGGTTATATTCTTATTGCTTATAATTCCATTAATAGTTTTGAAGGTTGTAGATACTTCAAGTTTTAATAAAGTAAAGAGACAATTAAAATAATATACTAATAAATTATTTATTCAAATTATGAGAAAAAAGATTGTAGCGGGTAACTGGAAAATGAATAAGAACCTGCAAGAAGGTTTAGCTTTAGCTAAAGAACTTAATGAAGCTTTAAAAGATAAATCGATAAACTGTGATGTGGTTATCGGTACTCCTTTTATACACTTGGCTAGTGTTGCAGACATTGTTGATACAAACAAAATAGGCGTTGCTGCTCAAAACTGTGCAGATAAGGAATCTGGCGCATATACTGGTGAGGTATCTGTTGATATGATTTCTTCAACTGGTGCTAAATATGTTATTTTAGGGCATAGCGAGCGTCGCGCTTATTATAATGAAACTCCTGAAACACTTAAAGTAAAGGTAAACTTAGCTTTGAGCAATGGCTTGACCCCAATATTCTGTATTGGAGAGGTGTTAGAGGAGCGTGAGAGCGATAAGCATTTTGACGTGGTTAAATCTCAAATAGCCGATTCATTGTTTGAACTTTCTAGTGATGACTTTTCTAAATTGGTTCTAGCTTATGAGCCGGTGTGGGCAATTGGTACTGGTAAAACTGCTACAGCAGAACAAGCTCAAGAAATGCACGCTTTTATTAGAAAGACACTTTCTGAAAAATATGGTGCTGAAGTAGCTGATAAGACTTCAATTCTTTATGGTGGCAGCTGTAATGCTTCAAACGCTAAAGAACTATTTTCAAATGCAGACGTTGATGGTGGTTTAATTGGTGGAGCTTCATTAGAAGTAGATAAATTTATGCCTATTATCGAAGCGTTTAATTAATTATTATAAGAACTAACTACGGGCTTAATGTTTTAGCCCGTAGTATTTTCAATTTTGAAATTCTCTTTTATGACTCATTTAAATAAAATATTGTTTTTGTTTTTTGTGATATTATTTTCCCACTTTTCAACTTTGATTTGTCAGAATCAACGTAAAGATATCATTGACGATTTGATGGAGTATAAAGTTGGACAAGGTAGAGTTATGGTATTTGAAGATAATTCTGTTAAAGGAGTACTTGGAAGGAACATGTCGCCTAATAGAACGGTTTATTCCAAGGATGATGGTGAACAATACGTGAAAATGCGTGGATTTAAAATACAAGCTTTTTCAGGTAACAATCAACGCAACTCTAAAAATGAAGCAAATACAAAACAGAGAATGATAAATGAAGCTTATCCAGAGCATGAAACTGTTGTTACGTTTGATTCTCCTTTTTGGCGACTTAGGGTAGGGAATTTTCGTACACGTGAAGAGGCTAATAAGGTACTTGAAGAGATGAAAAAAACTTTTACCTCATTTGGAAAAGAGATGTATATTGTTGTTGATGAAGTTAGGATTCCGGTAAATTAACTTAAAAGTATTTTGTAATGACCATAGATGAGAAAGAAGCAAATCAAATTATTATTGCTGATCGAATGAAAGATGTGATTACATCCTTAGGTGAGGATGTCAGTAGGGAAGGTTTAATTAAAACACCTTTGCGTGTAGCAAAGTCCTTACAGTTCTTAACTAGAGGATATAGTCAGGATCCAGAGGCTATTCTTCGTGCAGCTCTCTTTAAAGAGGAATATAGACAAATGGTTATAGTAAAGGATATTGATGTTTTTTCTATGTGTGAACATCATATGCTACCATTTTATGGAAAGGCTCATGTGGCTTATATTCCTGATGGTTATATTACGGGACTGAGTAAAATAGCTAGAGTAGTAGATGTATTTGCTCGTAGGTTGCAAGTTCAAGAAAGGCTTACTACCCAGATTAAAGAATGTATTCAAAATACTCTAAATCCTATGGGTGTTATGGTTGTTATAGAGGCTCAGCATATGTGTATGCAAATGCGTGGAGTAGAGAAGCAAAACTCTCTTACAACAACATCTGATTTTACTGGTGTATTTAAAAATCAGCAAACCAGAGCAGAGTTTATATCCTTGATAAAATAGTATTATTAAATGGGGATTTGTGTTTCCTTGTTTAATAGATAAATGGTTTATAATCGTTCTAAATAGCCAATAATGATTGTTGGTTATTTAGAACGATTTTTATTTATGAGCTAGCTTTTGGGTGCTCTTTTTCTTTCAATTTCAGTAAGAAGTATTTTCCTTAAACGCATAGATTTTGGAGTTACTTCTACAAATTCATCAGCTTTTATATATTCTAATGCCTCTTCAAGGCTAAATATTATTGGAGGAGCTAACTGAGCCTTGTCGTCTGTACCGGAAGCTCTAACATTGGTCATCTTTTTTGCTTTGGTTACATTCACTACCAAGTCACCTTCTTTATTATGTTCACCTACTACTTGACCCTCATAAACGTCAGTTTGTGGCTCTATGAAAAATTTACCTCTATCTTGAAGCTTGTCTAATGCATACGCATACGCATTTCCTGATTCCCCTGAAATAATAGACCCATTCTGTCTTTTTTCTATAACACCTTTCCAAGGTTGATACTCTAGGAATCTATGAGCAATAATAGCCTCACCAGCTGACAACGTAAGCGCAATATTGTTAAGACCAATTATACCTCTAGATGGGATTGTGAATTCTATATGCATTCTGTCCCCTTTACTTTCCATACTTATCATTTCCCCTTTACGTCTTGATACAACATCAATTATTTTGCTTGCTGATTCCTCGGGTATGTTTACAGTAAGTTGCTCTATAGGCTCACACTTTTCACCATCTATATCTTTGATTATTACTTGTGGTTGACCAACCTGAAGCTCATATCCCTCACGTCTCATAGTTTCAATAAGAACAGAAAGGTGAAGAACTCCTCTTCCATAAACAATCCAAGAGTCAGCATTTGCAGCTGTGTCAACCCTTAAAGCAAGATTTTTGTCTAATTCACGAACAAGTCTATCATGAATATGTCTTGATGTTACGTATTTGCCCTCTTTACCATAAAAAGGTGAGTTGTTTATAGTAAATAGCATAGACATCGTTGGCTCATCAATAGCTATTGGATCTAATGGGTCTGGATTTTCAAAATCAGTTATAGAATCTCCAATGTCAAATCCTTCTACACCAATAATTGCACATATATCTCCCGAAGAAGCAGATTCAACTTTTACTCTGCCCAATCCTTCAAATAAGTCTAGCTCTTTTATTCTTATCTTTTTTATGCTGCCATCCCTTTTGCAAAGAGCATAATCTTTATTTGGCTCAATCGTTCCTCGGTGAACTCTACCAATCGCTATTCTACCAACATAGCTTGAATAATCTAAAGATGTGATTAATAGTTGAGGACTACCTTCTAATGCCTTAGGTGCGGGAATGTGCTCTATTATAGTTTCAAGTAGCGGAGTTAGGCTGTCAGACGGACTTTTCCAATCTCTAGACATCCATCCTTGTTTTGCCGACCCATATACAGTCGGAAAGTCAAGTTGTTCTTCAGTTGCATCAAGGCTGAACATAAGGTCAAATACATTTTCCTGAACTTCTTCGGGACGGCAATTGGGTTTGTCAACTTTGTTGATAACCAAAATAGGTTTTAGCCCAATTTCAAGTGCTTTTTGTAGTACAAATCGTGTTTGAGGCATAGGTCCTTCAAATGCATCTACAACTAGCAAACAGCCATCAGCCATGTTTAATACGCGTTCTACTTCTCCTCCAAAGTCAGCGTGACCCGGAGTGTCAATAATGTTTATTTTTGTGTCTTTATATCTGATTGAAACATTCTTTGATAATATTGTAATTCCTCTTTCTCTTTCAAGGTCATTATTATCAAGGGTTAAATCTTCGGATTGCTGATTCTCACGAAACAGGTTTCCGGCAACGAGCATTTTGTCAACTAGTGTTGTTTTGCCGTGATCAACGTGCGCTATAATAGCAATATTTCTTATATTATACATAAAACAATCTTTTATTTGATGCAAAGGTACGTTTTTTCATTGAAACTATGTTATATAGCTAAGTATTGTTTGCGAAAAAATGCTTCACTAAATGTAAATAATAAGATTTTTTTAATACATATTCTTCCTATACATAGAATATGCGATTATATAAGTCTAAAATAAACAATTTTTGATACAAATAATTTTCAATCACAAAAAATATATTGTATTTTTGCAACTCAATAATAAAGATGTGTTTAGGAAATCATTCTGACAAATTAATATATAAAATTCAAATAAAAAATTATGATTAAAGTAGGTATTAATGGATTTGGACGTATTGGACGTCTAGTTTTCCGTGCAGCTCAAAAAAGAGACGATGTTCAAATTGTAGGTATCAACGATTTGCTTGATGTTGATTACATCGCTTATATGTTGAAATATGACTCAATCCATGGTAAATTCGATGGTACAGTAGAGGTTAAAGATGGTCATCTGGTAGTAAACGGTAAAACTGTTCGTGTTACTGCGGAAAGAAATCCAGCCGACTTGAAATGGGGTGAAGTAGAAGCAGAATATGTTGTAGAATCAACAGGTCTTTTCTTGTCAAAAGATAAAGCACAAGGTCACATCGATGCTGGTGCGAAATATGTTGTAATGTCTGCTCCTTCAAAAGATGATACTCCTATGTTCGTAGTAGGTGTGAACCAAGATAAATATGTAAAAGGTGAGCAATTTGTTTCAAATGCTTCTTGTACTACTAACTGTCTTGCACCAATCACTAAAGTATTGAATGATAAATTTGGTGTTGTTGAAGGTTTGATGACTACTGTTCACTCAGTAACTGCA
>CAZSKF010000105.1:0-8155 GCA_964607405.1 uncultured Proteiniphilum sp.
GTCAAACTCATATTTCTCAATAAATTCGGCTTTATTCTTTACCGAATCATAATGAACAACCACACACTCAACGCCCAACTCTGCATTGATATCTTTTTTATCTAAGATAACCTCACCAAATACCTTATCCTTACCATTATAAGAATCAATTTCCTGAACTGGCTCGTAATAAGATTTTATAACCTCTATTTGATCCCACTTAGAAGCCGTATCTTCTTTCCAGCGAACAATTTCTTTTGCTTTGGCATAATTGTTTGCAACAATAGTTTTAGAGCGATCTGCCAATTTGCTATAGAAACGATCAAAGTAATCGTCCATCATTCGTTTAGTAGTGTAGTGAGGTCCAATTTTAGAAATAGAGTTCTTTATTGTTTTAACCCACTCAGGAGAATAACCATTGCTATTATGTGCATAATATCTTGGGATAATTTCATTCTCAAGAAGACTGTAAATAGTAGCTGCGTCAAGCTCATCCTGATATGTTTGGTTTTCATAAAGCTTCTTGGCGGTTAATGCCCAGCCTGCTCCTTCAACATATCCTTCATACCACCAGCCATCTAATACCGACAGGTTAAGAACACCATTCATTATAGCTTTCTCTCCTGATGTACCCGATGCTTCCTGCAAACGAGTAGGAGTATTTAGCCAAACGTCAACTCCCGATACTAGGCGTTTGCCTAATCTCATATCGTAGTTTTCAAGGAAAATAATTTTGCCAAGGAATTCAGGACGACGAGATATCTCAACAATGTGCTTGATAAGTGCCTGACCACCACCATCGGCAGGATGTGCCTTACCCGCAAACAAGAAAGTAACAGGTCTGTCGGGGTTATTTAGAAGTTTTGAAAGTCTGTCAAGGTCTGAGAACAATAGATGTGCACGCTTATACGTAGCAAATCTGCGTGAGAATCCAACTATCAATGATTTTGGATTTATCTGACCCAACATTGACATGATTTGTGATGGATTAGCTTGATTTTGCAACCAACCGTCTGTAAACTCATGCTTAATGTAGTTTACCAACTTTTCTTTTAGATGCATTCTTAAGTTCCACACATCCGCATCATCCACCTCATATATCTTTTCCCAAATATTGGGGTTTGATTGGTCTAAATAGAAGTTTTTATCAAAGTTGTCTTCATACAACTTCTTAACAGACGATGTTGCCCAAGTTGGCAAGTGAATTCCGTTAGTAACATAGCTCACGTGCAATTCCTGTGGGAAATATCCCTTCCATACCGGTTGGAACATATCTTGAGATACCAAACCGTGAAGCTTGCTCACTCCATTTGCCTCTTGCGCTGTTTTAAGTGCAAAAACACTCATCGAGAATCTGTCATGAGATCCGGGATTATCGCGGCCCATATCCATAAACTCTTGCCATGAAATACCAATCTTATTAACCATTGGCTCCATGTATTTATGAATAAGTCCTTCTTCAAAATAGTCGTGACCTGCAGGCACAGGAGTGTGAACAGTATAAAGAGTAGAAGCACGAACAACCTCTAATGCCTCATTGAATGAAAGATTTTCTTCTGAAATATAATCCAACAATCTTTGAGCACTAATCAGGGCAGCATGCCCTTCATTCATGTGATATACATCTTTCTTGATACCTAGCTTTTTTAGTAGCAACACACCACCAATACCCAACAGATATTCCTGTTTCATACGGTTTTCCCAGTCGCCACCATAAAGTTGGTAAGTAATGAATCTGTCATAATCGCTATTCAGCTCCAAGTCAGTATCCATCAAATATAGACTAATACGTCCCACTGATACTTTCCAGATATTAGCATAAACAATTCTATCATGGAATGGCACCTCAAGCACCATTTGATTATTATTTTCGTCCATCACCGGCGCAATAGGAATACAGCCAAAGTTTTGTTGCTCATAGTTGGCTATTTGCTGTCCATCCATCGAAAGACTTTGAGTAAAGTAACCCTGACGATATAAGAAACCCACAGCTGTCATATCCACGCGGCTGTCACTAGCCTCTTTCAGATAGTCGCCCGCCAATACACCAAGTCCGCCCGAGTAAATCTTTAAAACGTGCGATAATCCATACTCCATGCTAAAGTATGCAATGCTTGGACGCTCATTATTGTAAGGAACTGCCAGATAATTTTTGAAAGACTTATACACATTATTAATTCTTTCAATAATTTCTTTATCAGCAATAATTTCTTCTATACGCTCAGATTTCAAGTTTTGAAGAAGAGCTACAGGGTTTTTGTCATGTTTCTCATACTCTTCAATATCAAGAAGATTAAAAACATCCTTAGCCTCATCACTCCATGTCCACCATATATTGTGTGCTATCTCCTCCAGAGGTCTCAGCTCTTGTGGCAACGAAGAATGTACATGTACATCCCGCCATACGGGATTATTTGTATTACTTGTTTGAATAATCATTTTATTTCTAGTTTAAGTTAGTATTTTTATTTTATAATCACCTGTTGTTTAACAACAGTATAATTCAAGAGTTTAGTCAACCTTAAAAGTTGTAGGCTTTGACAATCTCACAAACGAGTTGTAAAGTGCCTTGCTATACGCCTCCTGATAGTGTACAAAGAAATGAGACCAGTCACTCTTTTCAGAAAGTTTGTAGGCACAATTGCGTAATAAAGAAATTTGCTCAACACTCTTTAATGAAAAATCAAGAATAATCTCAGCAATTTCTTTAGCTACTTCACCCGAGTTATTATCATCGCGATAAATAACCTCCACGCCATCATCAATTCCTTTTTTATCGCCTACCTTCTTAGCCCAAGTGCCAAAGCCGGCCAAGGTAGTAGTCACAGTTGGCACTGAAAAGGCCACACTCTCATGAGGAGTATATCCCCAAGGCTCGTAGTAAGATGGGAAAACAGTGAGATCAAGCCCCACAAGCAAATCATAATACTCGGCATTAAACACACCATCATTTCCGTGTAGATAAGATGGCACAAAAATCACCTTCACCCTATCATCCTTTGCATTACAAAAACCAAGATGACGTAGCTGGTTCATCACAGGGTCATTATTAGGATCGTGCAACTCGTGAGTAACAAAAGGACATCTGCCTTCGCTCTTGCAATCACCATTGCCATTCAATTCGTTTACCAAATCTTCGCGAGGTCCTTTTATCCACGCTGGAACCATAATAAAGGCAATAACATCTTTAGAAAGATGCTTCATCTGCCTCAATTGATTCATAGCATCAATAAACACATCTATTCCCTTATTCTTAAACTCATAGCGTCCGCTAATAGCCACCATCAGTGCATCCTTATGAACGGAGTGCCCAAGTGTCTTTTCGGCCACATTGGTTAGTATCTTCCTTGCCTTTTTGATAGCTGCCTTATGTGCATTTCCTTTGGGAATAAAGCCCTTCTCAAATCCATTGGTAGTTATAACCTCGGGCTGACGCTGCAAAAACTGAGCACATTCCTGAGCAGTAATATCACTCACGGTAGTGAAACAGTCAACATGCTGTGCTGCCTTTTTCTCTACCGAATGTTTCGCAACCATACCCAGCTGACGTGCCATTTGGTCGCCGTTATAACTTTTCAGATGATTATATAATGGTAATCCATTGCCGGCTATCGATCTGCCAATGCCTGTGGCATGTGTAGTAAAGATTGTGGCAATTTTGGGGACATGTTTTTTTACATATAAAGCTCCCATACCCATCTGCCATTCATTAAAATGTGCTATCACATTATTTGCTTCAAGTTGATGAAACCTATAGAAGCTCTCAATAACCACACCCGAAGCATAAGCAAAAAGGCATGAATCGTCGTAGTCTCCATTAGCATACATCGAGTCAACACCAAAATCAAGCCACATCTGGCCATAGATTTCATTTTTGATCTCAAAAAACTTTTTGTATTTTACTAATATAGCTATTGGTTTGCCGGGAACATCCCAGCGTCCTATTCTAATGTCCAGATTTTGATTGGTTTTAGCAAATGTGCGCCAATCGCCAAATAGCTTATTATCCTCTATAAACCAGGGATTATTTGTGTCCGTTATTACGTCGGGACCAATAAAGATTGCTTTGTCTTTATAAAACTGCTGTAGCGAGTTAGCTCTTGAAGATAAAACCGTGTAAATTCCTCCTACTTTATTACACACCTCCCAGCTTGTCTCGAAGATGTAATCAGGAGTGTAAATTATCTCATGCTGCATATTCATAAATATTTTGTAGCAAAGATAGTAAATTTCTGGTAATTATAGACATATGTTATTTTTTGACCACATATGTAAATTTTACATAGCCCATAGACTGTATCTAACAGATAACAGAAGAGTATATTTCGACGAAATAAAAAAAATAATTACATTTGCGACTAATATATGGCAACAAATAACATCACAAACTTATTACAAACCTTTGAGTCGCATCCCAAGGTTATCGCTACTCAAGAGACACTCAAAAAAGTTGATTCATTTGCAGTTAAAGGACTTCATGGGTCGTCGCGCGCCCTACTTGCAGCCTCTTTATTCAATAATGAACCACACAATTATATGTATATCCTCAACGACTTAGAGTCAGCAGGATATTTCTATCACGACATAACCCAGATATTAGGAAGTCAAAACACACTATTCTATCCATCTGCATACAAGCGTGCTGCAAAATATGGACAGATAGACTCGGCCAACGAGATATTGCGAACCGAAGTATTGAGCAAACTACACAGCCAGTCCACACCGACAATAATAGTAACATATCCTGATGCACTATCCGAGAAGACAGTTTCGGGAGAAGTGATGACAAAAAACACTCTGAAAATTGCAATAGGCGATAAGCTAGACTTTGGATTTGTATCCGAAGTGCTAGATTCATATGGTTTTTCGTATGAAGACTACGTTTACGAACCGGGACAATACGCCGTTAGAGGCAGTTTAATTGATGTTTTTTCTTTCTCAAATGAATTGCCATACAGAATAGACTTCTTTGGAGATGAAGTAGAAACCATCAGAAGCTTTGAGGTTGAGAGTCAGCTCTCAAAAGAGATGCTTTCATCCATAAGCATTGTGCCCGAATTGGGCAAAAACAAAACCAGAAACTCAACCCTGTTTGACATGCTACCCACAGACTGCATTGTGGGAATTGAAGACTTGAAGTGGATAGAGAGCCGAATTGAAAGCATATACCACGACGAGCTAAGCATCGATCTAAGCAACGAAGAACTGGTAGTTGCCGAACTCACATCAAAATCGGAGTTTATAAAAGCCCTAAAGCCATTCAAGAAACTCAGATTTGACAGCAAGATGCTGGATACTGCCGGTGCAACCATAAGTTTTGAAACATCACCACAACCACTATTTCAAAAAAACTTCGACCTGATATCCGACTCTCTAAAACACTATATAGATAATGGATATCAATTATATATACTGAGCGACAGCACAAAGCAGCACGACCGCCTAAGAGACATCTTTGAAGATAGAGGCGACAATATCCCCTTTGTTGGGATAAACAAAACACTTCACGAAGGATTTGCTGACGAAACACTAAAGATTTGTCTCTTCACTGATCATCAGATATTCAACAGGTTTCACAAATACAGCCTGAAATCAGACAGAGCACGATCGGGCAAAATAGCATTCACACTAAAAGAGCTTAACCAACTACAGCAAGGCGACTTTGTAGTGCATTACGACCATGGCGTTGGCCAGTTTGCCGGCCTGGTGCGTCTGCGAATAGGTGAATCTGTGCAGGAAGTTATCAAACTCACATACCTCAACAATGATGCAGTGTTTGTCTCCATACACTCTCTACACAAAATATCAAAATACAAAGGCAAAGAGGGCGAACCACCAAAGCTAAACAAACTAGGCTCGGGCGCATGGGAGAAAACCAAAACCAAGGCAAAGAGCAAGATTAAAGATATTGCCCGCGACTTGATTAAACTATATGCACAGCGACAACAAGAAAAGGGCTTTGCTTTCTCAAAAGACACCTATCTGCAAAATGAGCTGGAAGCATCCTTTATGTACGAAGACACACCCGACCAACTCAAAACCACTATCGAGATAAAACAAGATATGGAGAGCGAGCACCCTATGGATAGGCTGGTGTGTGGCGATGTGGGCTTTGGCAAAACCGAAATTGCCATGCGTGCAGCATTCAAAGCGGCTACCGACCAAAAACAAACGGCAGTGCTAGTGCCCACAACGGTGCTTGCCACGCAGCACTATCGCACATTCAAGAAGCGACTTTCAGACTTTCCCGTCAAGGTTGACTACCTCAGCAGAGCAAGAAGCGCAAAGGAGCAGAAGCAAATCCTGGCTGACTTGAAAGAGGGAAAGATTGATATAATCATAGGCACTCACAGGCTAGTGGGAAAAGATATTGCATTCAACGATTTGGGATTACTCATTATAGACGAAGAACAAAAGTTTGGTGTTTCAACTAAAGAAAAGCTGAAACAACTCAAAACCAATATCGACACCCTCACTATGACTGCCACGCCCATACCGCGTACTCTGCAGTTCTCGCTAATGGGCTCACGAGACTTCTCAACTATCAACACACCACCGCCAAACAGGTATCCGGTGCAAACCGAGGTGCACACTTTTGACTTAGAGGTTATTAAAGAAGCCATCAATTATGAAGTGAGCCGAAATGGTCAGGTATTCATTGTCAACAATCGCATCCAAAACATATATGAAATGGAAGCCCTTCTGAAAAGAGAAATCAAAGACATCAGAATAGCTGTGGGGCATGGACAAATGGATCCCAAAAAGCTGGAAGGCGTGGTGAATGATTTCTTAAACCACGAGCACGATATATTTTTGGCAACAACCATTATAGAATCAGGTATTGATATGCCCAATGTGAACACCATTATTATTATTAATGCTCAAAACTTTGGGCTAAGCGACCTGCACCAACTTCGTGGGCGCGTGGGAAGAAGCAATCGCAAAGCATTTTGCTACTTAATGGCACCGCCACTATATACACTTAGCACCGACTCCAGAAGAAGGCTGCAAGCCATCGAAAACTTCTCAGATCTTGGCAGCGGAATGCACATAGCCATGCAAGACCTCGACATAAGAGGAGCAGGCAATATGCTTGGAGCTGAGCAAAGTGGATTTATCACCGACCTGGGATACGAAACATATCAAAAGATACTTACAGAGGCCGTACAAGAACTTCGCAAGGATGAATTTGCCGATTTGCACCGTCAGCAACAAGAGATAAAAGCCGAAAACGACGACAGCTTTGTGGACGACGTGGTGGTAGAAAGCGACCTGGAGCTAATGTTTCCCGTAACCTACATCCCCAACGATGCAGAGCGAGTAGGCATATATCGCGAACTAGACAGTTTGGAAACAGAGACCGACATCTTCAATTTCACCAAACAGCTTGAAGACCGATTTGGCAAGATACCACAACAAGGAAAAGAATTAATACGCATAGTAAGGCTGCGACGAGTAGCAAAATCACTAGGAATAGAAAAGCTATTCCTAAAAGCATCACAAATGACTCTGTTCCTCCTATCAGACGACAATTCACCTTACTATCAATCAGATGCATTCAGCAAACTACTCAACTATGTTCAGAAATATCCTCGTGATTGCAAATTGCGCGAAGTGAAAAAGAAAAGATCAGTAGTTATCCGAAATGTAGAAAATGTGGAGACTGCCGTGAAGATTCTGGAAGAGATGAAGGCGAACCAGTAAACCCTGGTTACGCCACCGTTTCATCCTTATATAAATGCTCCTGAAATTCAAAAAACAACTTCCGAATATCATCCACCTTACCCAGATTGTCCAAAGCATCGGGTAATGATTGATATTTGTTCAGCAACAGTTGCGACAACTTCTCTTCATCCAGTTCACTAACACCCTGTTTGATATACTGCTCCATCACAAAGGCTATAAACTCCTGTTGCTTATCAGACAGCAACAAGAAATATGTTTTACGAGCCATCTCACCCCTCGCCTCACGAGTCAGAGCCTCATAATCGCCATTAAAAATATAATTGAGCACATCAAACAAGTCACTCTTCTCCATATTCACCAACTGCTGCACCGTTCTAAGCGCATCAGCCGGAAAACCGGCCTCCTCCAGTTTGGCCAACAATTCTTTTCTAGTAAGCGGATTGCTCCACAGCTTACGCAGCTCCTCCTCATCTTTAAATAGTTTGGGAAG
>CAZSKF010000106.1:0-8117 GCA_964607405.1 uncultured Proteiniphilum sp.
CACAGTTTGCAACACCTCTTTTTGAGTTTTCTGGAGCATGTGCAGGATGTGGTGAAACTCCATATATTAAGCTTATTACTCAATTATATGGTGATAGGATGATGATTGCTAATGCAACTGGTTGCTCGTCAATTTATGGTGCCTCAGCTCCAGCTACGCCATATACTAAGAATGAGGAGGGTAAGGGTCCAGCGTGGGCTAACTCACTTTTTGAAGATAATGCTGAGTTTGGCTTTGGTTTTGTTATTGCACATCAAAGCATGCGTAAGCGAATAGAAGACTTGATGTTGAAGGCTCGTAAGTCTGATGATTTCTCAACCGAACAGAAAGAAATCTTTGCACAATGGATTCTAAATAAGGAGAAGGGGGAAGCTGTAAAAGAAATTTCTGCTCAAGTGTTGGAGGCTCTACATGGCACGGATAACGAGTTAGCCAAAGAGATACTGTCACTTGAGAAGTATCTAACTAAAAAGTCCATTTGGGTATTTGGTGGCGATGGATGGGCATATGATATAGGCTTTGGTGGTTTAGATCATGTGTTGGCCATGGGTCAAGATATAAATGTTTTAGTAATGGATACTGAGGTTTATTCAAATACTGGTGGACAGTCATCCAAGGCTACTCCAACTGCAGCTGTGGCTAAATTTGCTGCTGCAGGTAAACGAGTTCGTAAGAAAGACTTGGGTATGATTGCCGCTACATATGGCTATGTTTATGTGGCTCAAGTGGCGATGGGTGCAAACCAAGGTCAATATTTAAGAGCTCTAAAGGAGGCTGAAGAGTATGATGGTCCTTCACTTATTATAGCATATTCGCCTTGTATCAGTCATGGACTGAGAGCAGGAATGGCTATGACACAAGCTGAGCAAAAGAAAGCTGTTGATTGTGGCTATTGGAGCTTGTGGCGTTACAATCCAATGTTGGAAGCTGAGGGTAAAAATCCTTTTGTAATGGATAGCAAGGAGCCAGATTGGAGTAGGTTTAGAGATTTCTTAATGGGTGAGGTTCGATATACTCAGCTGTTGAAATCGTTCCCACATGAAGCTGATGAGTTGTTTGAAGCCGCCAAAGATAATGCACAGTGGCGCTATCGCTCATATCAGCGAATGGCAATGGCTGATTTTTCACAAGAGAAAGAAGTTGTTGAAGAATAAGACTTTTCTTAAAGTAGTGTTATGATAATGAAAGGCGATGCATCAGTTTTGATGTGTCGCTTTTCTTTGCTCATAACTTTACGTTTTTTGATACATGAAATGACTCGGATTTATCATAAATAGATAAATTCTAATATCTTATGTCGATTGTTCTATTGCAATAATCTTAAAACTTTGTATCTTTGTGCTCAAATTGCGTAAGATATGAAAATACAGATTATAAATGGGCCTAATCTGAATCTGTTGGGGATGAGGGAGCCAGATGTTTATGGTAGTGACTCATTCAATGATTATCTAGAACTTCTAAGAAGTCAGTTTCCAAATATAGAAATCTCTTATTTTCAAACTAACATAGAGGGTGAAATTATTAATAAGATTCACGAGGCAGGGTATGGCTGTGATGGTATCATACTAAATGCAGGTGGATATACTCATACTTCTGTGGCAATAAGAGATGCAATAAAGGCTGTGCCTTCTCCTGTTGTGGAAGTTCATATTTCAAATGTACATTCAAGAGAGGAATTTAGACATACCTCTATGATTTCCGCTGTTTGTATGGGGGTTATTGCCGGATTTGGACTTAACTCTTATAAGTTAGGAGTTCAAGCCATTGTGTTATCAAGAAAATAAGGCCTGAAAATTATTTATCAACTCAAAATTTAAAAAATATATTAAAACTTATGATGCTCAAACATACAAAAATTGTAGCTACTGTTTCGGACCTAAGATGTGAGGTGCCTTTTATTAAGTCTCTTTTTGATGAGGGAATGAACGTTGTTCGTATGAACTCAGCTCACCTGGATGAGGAGGGTTTTACAAACATTATAAACAATACTCGTGCTGTATCTGATAGAATAGGGATTCTGGTTGATACAAAAGGACCTGAAATAAGAACTACTGTCGCCGAAGAGCCAATTGTGTTGTCGATGGGAGACAAGGTAAAGGTTAGTGGTGATATCACCGGAGTATCGTCAAAAGAAACAATTTATGTTTCATATCCTCATATCGTAAGAGATATGAACATCGGCGATAATCTTCTAATCGATGATGGTGAGATTGACTTGAAAGTGATAGAGAAGAATGGTGAATATCTTGTATGTTCTGTTGAAAATGACGGAGTTGTTGGTAGTCGCAAAAGCGTGAACGTGCCGGGAGTTAGAATTAATCTTCCTTCTATCACTGAGCGTGACAAAAAGTTTATTGCATTAGCTCACAAGCTAAATGTTGATTTTATTGCGCATTCATTTGTTAGAAATAAAGAGGACATATTTGCTGTACAAGCAGTATTGGATGAGCTAGGTAGTACTATTAAGATTATTGCAAAAATCGAAAACCAAGAAGGTGTAGATAATGCTAGCGAAATTCTAGACCACGCTTATGGTATCATGGTTGCTCGTGGCGACTTGGGTATTGAGGTTGCTCAGGAGAAAATTCCGGGTATTCAGCGTGATCTTATACGTAAGGCTATATTGCATAATAAACCTGTGATAGTTGCAACTCAAATGCTTCACTCAATGATTGAAAATCCACGTCCAACGCGTGCAGAGATTACAGATATTGCAAATGCTATTTATTACCGTACAGATGCAATTATGTTGAGTGGTGAAACTGCTTATGGAAAATATCCTGTAGAGGCAGTTAGAACTATGACTAAGGTTGCACATGAAACAGAAAAAACCAAACTGGCTGAAAATGATATCCGCATACCTTATGCTCATGATGATAATGAAGTGACATCATTCTTGGCAAAACAAGCTGTTAAAACTGCCGGCCGACTTAATGTACAAGCAATCTTTACAGATAGCCACACTGGTCGTACTGCTCGTGTCTTGGCAGCATTCCGCGGAAGAAAGCCTGTGTTTGCAATGACAACTTCAGGAAGATTAGCGCGTGAGCTAGCTTTGTCATATGGTGTATGGGCTGAGTATATGCCTGGCAAAGGTATTGAGAATACAAAAGAAAGCCGTCGTGCTTACTATACAGCAGCAATTAGAAGAATGCTTGATGCCAATATGATTCAAGACAACGATAGAATTGCATATCTAGGTGGTAGCTTTGGCGAAACTGGTGGCACTACGTATCTTGATATTAGTGAAGTAGGTAAGATTATTGAGGCAAAAGATAAATATAACTTGCCTGATTACACAATGTAATCATTGTATATATTGTAATTTCAAAGTAGTAAAACTAATGGATGATAGTTTACTAAATGAATACATTCTAAATCATATAGATCCTGAGCCCACAGAGCTAAAGAACATGGCTCGAAGTGCCCGTGTTAAATTGCTTCATGGGGATATGGTGTCAGGACATCTTCAAGGCAGAATGCTGAAGATGATTACTCAAATGATTAATCCAAAACAAGTATTAGAGCTGGGTACCTTTATAGGTTATTCGGCTCTATGTTTTGCAGAAGCATTGGATAGTGATGGCATTGTTCATACTATTGAAATTAATGATGAATTAGAGGATGTTATTACAGATAATCTTGAGCAGTCTCCACACGGAAGCAAAGTTAAGCTGCATATTGGTGATGCTCTTTCTATAATTAATGAATTTGATGATAATAGCTTTGAGTTGGTATTCGTGGATGCCAACAAAAGGCTTTATTGGCAATATTATGAAGCGCTGCTACCAAAGGTGGCAAGTGGTGGTTTTATTATTGCAGATAATACGCTTTGGTATGGTAAAATTGTTGAAAGCGTCAAAAGTAACGATTGGCAAACAAAAGCTATATTAGAGTTTAATGATAAGCTTGCTAAAGATAATAGGGTAGAAAAAGTGATTCTGCCTATTAGAGATGGAATAACTTTAATAAGAAAAAAATAGGATAGTATGGAAACAAACAGACAACAAAAGATAAACAGACTTATACAGAAAGAGCTTAGCGAAATCTTTTTGCTTGAAACCAAAAAAATGCGTGGCGTTCTTATCTCTGTTACAAATGTACGGGTTACTCCCGATTTAAGTATAGCTTATGCTTATCTTAGCATCTTTCCGTCAGATAAAGGCAAGGAGCTTTTGGATAATATAAAAGAGAATGTCAAGTCAGTAAGATATGAATTGGGTAAAAGGGTAGGAAAGCAGCTTCGAATTGTACCCGACTTGCAATTTTATATTGATGATTCACTCGACTACATTGAAAACATTGATAATCTCCTAAAGAAATAAGCCATTTTGAATATTTCATTTTTCATAGCTAAGAGATACTTATTCTCTAAGAAATCACACAATGCAATTAATATAATATCAATGATATCTGTTGTTGGTATTGCTATTGCCACAATGGCTATGGTGTGCGTTTTGTCTGTCTTTAATGGATTTGGTGGAATTGTGGAAGGAATGTTTAGTGCATTTGATCCCGATTTGAAAATTACAGCCAAGGCCGGAAAGGTATTTAGCTATGAAGATGAATCTTTTCAAAAGGCATTGAGCATTCCGTCAATTCAAATGATATCAGAATCATTAGAAGAGAATGCTCTGTTTAAGTTTGGGGATAATCAAGTTCCGGTATTAGTGAAAGGAGTATCCGAAGAGTTTAATTTGATGTCGGATATGGATCAGTTAATGATAGATGGTCATTTCAAGCTCTCAGAGGATGTTGTAGATTATACAGTATTAGGAGCCGGTCTTGCAATGTCGCTTGGTGCACGTGTTGGTTTTATTGATCCGATAGAAATTTATGCACCCAAACGTGATGTTAGTGTTAATCTTGCCAATCCCAGTGCTGCCTTTTCACGAATAGATGTGATGATTGGCGGGGTGTTTAGCCTTAGCCAGCCGGAAATTGATGACCAAATGGCACTTGTGTCAATTAATTTAGCCAGAGATATTTTTAGATACGACAATGAGGTGACTGCTTTGGATATTAAGCTTAACCCCAATTCCTCAGTAAAGAATACAAAACAAGAGATACAAAATCTTATAGGTAATGAATATTTGGTTCAGAACAGATATGAACAACAGATTCAGTCTTTTAGAATGATGCAAATAGAGAAATGGGTAACATTTCTTATTTTGGCATTTATTCTATTGATAGCCGTGTTTAATGTTGTAGGATCTTTATCAATGCTTATAGTTGAAAAGGAGAATGATATAGCTAGCCTACGAAATATGGGAGCCAATAATAAATTGATAGCCAATATCTTTCTTTTTGAAGGTTGGTTGATTACCTTTTTTGGAATCATAGCAGGAATTGTAATGGGATTAATATTGTGTCTGATACAACAGCATTTTGGTCTTTTACGTCTGAGTGATGTTCCTGGTGCTTTTGTGGTTGATGCATATCCGGTTATAGTGCGTTTTTGGGATATAGTCATTGTTTTTGTTTCTGTAAGCATAATATCTATTCTTACAGTGTTTTATCCTATAAATACTTTAAAGAAAAAACTTAATAAAATATGAATATTGCAGTTGTAGGCACAGGTTATGTTGGGCTGGTTTCGGGTGCATGTTTTGCCGAAATGGGTGTCAATGTAACATGTGTGGATGTTGATGAAGCCAAGATTGAAGGTTTAAAAAATGGACAAATACCTATTTATGAACCCGGCCTTAAAGACCTTGTTGTAAGAAACCATGAGGCTAAAAGGTTGCACTTCACTACCGACTTGCCCTCAGTTCTCAACAATATGGATATAGTTTTCATCGCAGTGGGCACGCCATCTGATGATGAGGGCGATGCCGACTTAAAATATGTATGGCAAGTAACCAACACTATCGCCGATAATATCTCCAAATCACTGTTAATAGTAACCAAAAGCACCGTCCCGGTTGGAACCACTCATGAAATTAAAAAGCGTATATCAACTAGGCTAAAGGAAAGAAATAAGCAGGATATAGTGTTTGATATAGCCTCTAATCCCGAGTTTTTGAAAGAAGGTGCGGCCATAGAAGATTTTATGAGCCCCGACAGAGTAGTTGTAGGTGTTGAGAGCGATCAAGCCAAAGAGATGATGACACGCTTATATCGTCCGTTTCTTTTGAACAACTTTAGAGTGATATTTATGGATATCATATCGTCAGAAATGACAAAGTATGCATCTAATGCAATGCTTGCCACTCGAATAAGCTTTATGAATGACATAGCCAATCTTTGTGAACTAACAGGCGCTGATGTTAATATGGTGCGCCGTGGTATAGGAAGTGATACCCGTATAGGAAAGAATTTTTTATATCCCGGTTGCGGATACGGTGGAAGTTGTTTCCCGAAAGATGTAAAAGCTATCATCAAGGTAGCCGAAAAGGTAGGCTACGAGATGAGTGTGCTTAAAGCTGTTGAAAAAGTGAATAATAACCAAAAACAGGTTCTGTTTAAAAAGTTTAGTGCATACTTCAATGGCAACGTAAAAGATAAAACAGTGGCAATATGGGGTCTGTCTTTTAAGCCGGGCACTGATGATATACGAGATGCTCCATCTATTGATTTAATTAGAAGCCTTCTTGAAGCAGGTGCAAATGTACGTGTATATGATCCTGCGGCAATGAATGAAGCCCGAAAAGAACTTGAGAATTTGGTATATTATGCAACAGATATCTATGATGCTGCAAACAATTCTGATGCAATCATTGTTCCTACCGAGTGGAAAGAATTTAGATTGCCCAATTGGAGTATATTGAGTAAAATAATGAACAATCATGTGGTTATTGATGGTCGCAATATCTATAACAGAGAAGAATTAACCAGTCTGGGATTCGATTATCAGGGAATAGGGCAATAGATCACATAATTGTAAATATAAAATAGATTTGATTATATAAATGGATATTATAGAAGTACTTAACTGGCGATATGCCACAAAAAGAATGACAGGTGAAAAGATACCTGAGGATAGTTTAAACCAAATTCTTGAATCAATAAGAATGGCGCCAACTTCCTATGGCTTACAGCCTTTCGGTGTAACCGTTGTTGAGAATAAAGATTTCATTAATGAAATATACGAAAAGGCATGCCCTCAAGTAGTATTGAAACAATGTTCACAGCTTCTTATCTTTAGAGCGCGCACCAAGATAGATGCCGACTTGGTAGATGGATATGTAGAAGAATTGGTTAATGCTAGAGGTGCTTCAGAAGAAGAAGTAACCAGTTTTCGCGAAAAGATAAGATTTGTGCAGGAGAATCCGGCCGTTAATAAATTAAGCTGGGCCATCCGTCAAGCATATATCGCACTGGGCTACGCCACTTTTGCAGCAGCCAAGCTGGGAATAGATACAACACCCATAGAAGGGTTTAGACCCTCAGCATTAAATGAGGTTTTAGGTTTGGATACAGACACAGAAGAAGCCGTAGTAATGCTTTCTTTAGGATATAGAGACGAAGAAGAGGATAGATCAGCCAATAGAATTAAGGTTAGAAGATCAGCTGAAAAAATGTTCCGTTATATATAGAATATACTAATCGTCATAAAACAAAATCGGGCTATTAAAACTTAATGTTTTATAGCCCGATTTTTTGTTAATGAAGTCAAATTTATTTTGAAGCCTCGATAGAAACCTTACGAAATTCTTTAAGTAGTTTTTCTAGAGATAGTGATGCTTTGCGAGCGCGAGCGCCAGCAGCTTTGTTGTTTGCTTCATTTTGAAGTTGTGAGTTTTTTTCGAACTCGTCGATTTGTACTTTGATGTTGTCTAATAATTCTTGCATAACTTTAAATTTTTTAAATCACAGCAAAGATACACTATTCATCAATACCACAAAAGACTAGCAGCCCTTTTTTTGAAATAATGTGGCAAAATTCCACTGTTATGCGGCAATGTATGGTGTTTTTAGCTTATTCTGCCCCAGTCATACCTGTTTCCGCTCAATCGACTCAGCTGTTGTTTCAATACAAGATGCTCAGGTTGGTCTAGTAGTGGGTCTGCTTTTATCACATCTTCGGCAATTTCACGTGCACGAAGTAGGATGTCATTATCACGAATCAAGTCGGCAATTTTTAATGAAAAGGGTATCCCACTTTGTTGTGTCCC
>CAZSKF010000107.1:0-8117 GCA_964607405.1 uncultured Proteiniphilum sp.
GAAGAAATTATAGAGCGTGCGGTGAAGGCTGTAAAATATGCACGACGCTTTGTTGACGATATTGAGTTTTATGCCGAGGATGCGGGCAGAACTGATAACGAATATCTGGCACGAGTAGTGCAAGCGGTGGTTAATGCCGGTGCCACGGTTGTAAATATTCCTGATACTACGGGTTATTGCTTTCCGCACGAATATGGCGCAAAGATTAAATATCTAATAGACAATGTTGACATGAAAAACGCAATCTTATCAACACACTGTCATCAAGACTTGGGAATGGCTACTGCCAATACTCTTTCAGGAGTTTTGAATGGTGCGCGCCAGGTAGAGGTTACAATTAACGGAATAGGCGAACGTGCCGGCAACACATCACTTGAAGAGGTGGTGATGGCACTAAAGAGCCACAAAGATCTTGGCTTTGATACTAATATTAATACTACAAAGATATATTCAACCAGCCGTTTGGTTTCGGCAATGATGAACATGCCTGTGCAGCACAATAAGGCTATCGTGGGGCGTAATGCCTTTGCTCACTCATCAGGTATTCACCAGGATGGTGTGTTGAAAAACGTTGAGACTTACGAGATAATTGATCCTAAGGATGTGGGTATCGACGAGAACTCTATCGTGCTTACAGCACGTAGTGGGCGCGCAGCTCTTAAGAGTCGTCTTAATGTATTGGGCGTAGAGGTTGACGAAAAAGAATTGGATGATGTGTATCAAAAATTCTTGGAGCTTGCCGACAAAAAGAAAGATATCAAAGATGAGGATATTCTACAACTTGTAGGTAAGGAGTCGGTTAAGCGTCGCATCAAGATTGATTATTTGCAAGTTACCTGCGGAATTGGGCTTAGACACGTAGCCAGCCTAGGATTGGATATTGCAGGCGAGCATTTTGAGGCTTCTGCCACAGGCAACGGCCCGGTGGATGCGGCAATCAATGCAGTGAAGAAAATAATTAGTCGCGAAACCACAATTCATGAATTCTTAATTCAGGCTATTAATCGCGGAAGTGATGATGTGGGCAAGGTTCACATGCAGGTTGAGCACAATGGTTTGCTATATTATGGCTTCTCGGCCAATACAGATATTGTTTCGGCATCGGTAGAGGCATTTATAGATGCAGTGAATAAGTTTGTGGAATAATAATGAAATAATAAAACGAAAGATACAATTACTAGATATATGAGCACATTTGTAAATACACAGCAGAAAGCAACAAAAGGAAAAACTCTTTTTGATAAAGTGTGGGATGCACACGTTGTAACAACCGTTAAGGACGGACCCACTCAATTATATATAGACCGACATCTTTGTCACGAGGTAACGAGCCCTCAGGCCTTTGCAGGATTGAGAGCAAGGGGCATCAAGGTATTCCGCCCCGAGCAGACTACGCTTACGGCCGATCATAATATCCCAACCATGAATCAGGATAAACCAATTAGTGATGAGGTTTCGCGTTTTCAGGTTGATACATTGGCAAAGAATGCCAGAGATTTTGGATTGACCTACTACGGGCTTAAAAATACTAAGAATGGTATTGTTCACGTGATTGGGCCCGAAAATGGATATACACAGCCGGGTATGACAATTGTGTGTGGCGATAGTCACACATCTACTCACGGTGCCTTTGGTGCTATTGCATTTGGTATTGGCACTAGCGAGGTGGAGATGGTTCTTTCGTCTCAATGTGTTTTGCAAACACGTCCCAAAACAATGAGAATAAACTTTGAGGGAAAACTTAACGAAGGTGTAAGCTCAAAGGATATGGCGCTGTATATGATTTGGAAGTTGACAATGGGTGGTGCCACCGGTTACTTTGTGGAATATGCTGGCGAGGCCATTCGCAATCTTACTATGGAGCAGCGCATGACACTTTGTAATCTTAGTATCGAAATGGGTGCACGTGGTGGTTTGATTGCTCCTGATGAAACTACTTTCAATTATGTGAAAGAGCGAGAGTTTGCACCAAAAGGTGAAAAATGGGATCAGGCTGTTGCATATTGGAAAACACTTAAATCGGATGACGATGCGGTTTTTGACAGAGAGATCACTTTTGATGCTTCTGATATAAAGCAAATGATTACTTATGGAACAAACCCGGGTATGGGTATGCCAATAGATGATTCTATCCCAACTATTGATGAGGTGGAAGAATCGGGACGTATTTCATTTGAAAAATCGTTGAAATATATGGGCTTTAATGCCGGTGAGAGACTTGAAGGAAAACATATTGATTATGTGTTCTTGGGTAGCTGCACCAACGGAAGGATTGAAGACTTTAGGATATTTACCAACTACGTGAAAGGAAAACAAAAGGCAGATAATGTGACTGCATGGTTGGTGCCCGGTAGTTGGCAGGTGCGCAAGCAAATTAAAGAAGAGGGCTTGGATAAAATTCTTGAAGCAGCAGGTTTTGAACTGCGCGAACCTGGATGCTCAGCCTGCTTGGCTATGAATGATGATAAGGTGCCGGTAGGAATGTATGCCGTGTCCACATCAAACCGTAACTTCGAAGGTCGTCAAGGTCCCGGTGCACGCACCATCCTTGCTAGTCCGCTTGTGGCAGCTGCAGCTGCAGTTAATGGTAAAATTAGCATTCCTTAAAAACATTTCAAGATTAAATTAAGTTATATCAACTTGCTCTTCAACTTTATGTTTGCTTTGAGCAGAAAAGAATAAATATTTCATGGAGAAATTTAAAACAATAACATCAACATATGTTCCACTTCCTATTGAGAATGTGGATACAGATCAAATAATTCCCGCTCGCTTCTTAAAGGCTACTACTCGTGAGGGTTTTGGCGACAACCTATTTGCCGACTGGAGATATAATAAGGATGGCAGTCCTAAAGCTGACTTTGTGCTTAATGATGCTACCTACAGCGGTGAGGTATTAGTTGCAGGCAAAAACTTTGGTAGTGGCAGCAGCCGCGAGCATGCAGCTTGGGCTATTGGCGGCTATGGTTTCAAAGTGGTTGTGTCTAGCTTCTTTGCTGATATATTTCGCAATAATGCGCTCAATAATGGCATACTGCCGGTGGTGGTTAGCGATCAGTTTTTAAAAGATTTGTTCAGCTCGTCTGATAATAATCCTGTTGATACAGTAACCGTTAATTTGGTAGAGCAAACAATTACCAATAATGCTACAGGAGTTAGTGAGTCGTTTGAAATAAATCCATATAAGAAAGAATGCCTGATAAATGGATTGGATGATATAGATTTCTTGTTGTCCAATAAGGATAAGATAGAAGAGTATGAGCGCAATCGTGCTTATACGTACTAGGGAATATAATTAGTTTTGGAATAATCACTTTTTTGAAAACTCTATTTTGGAAGATATAAGAAGAATAGAAATAATGGATACTACCCTGCGCGATGGAGAGCAAACATCGGGTGTGTCCTTTGCTGCACCCGAAAAGCTTAGTGTTTTGAGATTGTTGCTCGAAGACTTGGGTGTGGATAGGGTGGAGATAGCTTCTGCTCGTGTATCAGAAGGAGAGTTTTACTCGGTGCGCCGAATGGCAAAATGGGCAGAGAACAAAGGTTACTTGAACCGACTTGAAGTATTAGGCTTTGTTGACAACGGTGTTTCGCTACAATGGATAGCCGACACAGGATGCAAGGTTATAAACCTTCTGTGCAAGGGCTCTATGAAGCATTGTAAATATCAGCTTCGCAAAACTGCCACCGAGCATATAGAAGATATCAAGGCCACAATAGCTTTGGCACAAAAGCTGGGCATAAAGGTGAATATATATCTGGAAGATTGGTCGAATGGAATGCGCAATTCGCGCGACTATGTTTTTCAGATGGTTGACAGCCTAAAAGATGAGGCTATTAGTCGCTTCATGCTTCCCGATACTTTGGGTATTCTTAATCCTGATGAGGCTTTTGACTTCTGCTCTATAATGGTGAGCAGATATCCTGAGCTTCATTTTGATTTTCATGCTCATAATGATTATGATCTTGCAACAGCTAATGTATATGAAGCCATAAAGGCAGGAGTAAAGGGAGTTCATGCCACGGTTAACGGACTAGGCGAACGTGCCGGCAATGTGCCTCTCACAAGTGTTATAGCCCTTGTTCACGACCATATGCAAAACGTGATTACCAATATTGACGAGGCAAAGCTATACAATGTCAGCAAGGTGATAGAGAGTTATTCAGGTGTTCGTATTCCAAACAATAAGCCAATTATCGGAGATAGTGTTTTCACTCAGGTGGCAGGCGTTCATGCAGATGGTGATAAAAAGAAAAATCTTTATTTCAGCGATCTAATGCCCGAGCGTTTTGGTCGCTTTCGCGAATATGCGTTGGGAAAGAACGCAGGTCGCTCTAATATCATCAAAAACCTAGAGGCATTGGGCATTGAACTGGATGATGAGTCCACTCTTAAGGTTACAAAACGCATCATCGAGCTAGGCGATAAAAAGGAGTTGGTTACGCTTGACGAACTTCCATACATCGTATCGGACGTATTGAAGAATGGTGGCGAAAATCATGATATCGAGATGCTCAACTATTCTATGTCGCTGGCAAATGGTTTACGCCCTACTGCCACTGTCAAAATATCTATCAGAGGTGAGGTATATCAGGAGTCATCTTCGGGTGAGGGGCAATACCATGCTTTCTCCAAAGCTATGTACAAGATATATCGCAAACTTAATAAGCCTACGCCCGAACTTATAGACTATGTGGTGGTTATTCCCCCCGGTGGTAAGACTAATGCATATGTGCAGGCAGTTATCACTTGGAAGTTTGAAGATAAGGTTTTCAAAACACGTGCACTGGATATCGACCAAACTGTGGCTGCAATTAAGGCCACAATGAAGATGCTCAATTTGATTGAGAGTGGCAATATTCCATACAATAGGCACTAATCAAAATAATAATACAATAATAAGCAATCATAAATCGAAAAAATGAGAGAACTAAATATAGCGGTATTGCCGGGAGATGGCATCGGTCCTGAAATAATGACACAGGCACTAAACATTACAAAAGCAGTTTGTGCAAAGTTTGGACATAAATTAAACTACAAAGAGGGTCTGACCGGAGCAGTGGCTATCGACACTGTGGGCGATCCTTATCCAACGGATACGCATGAGCTTTGCATGAATAGCGATGCTGTTTTGTTTGGAGCAATAGGGCACCCTAAATTTGACAATGACCCTAATGCAAAGGTGCGCCCCGAGCAAGGTTTGCTTAGAATGCGCAAGATGCTGGGATTGTATGGCAATATTCGCCCCGTTATGACATTCCCGTCGCTAATTCATAAATCGCCATTGCGTGCAGAGCTTGTTGAGGGTGCCGACTTCATGTGTATTCGTGAGCTTACGGGCGGAATGTACTTTGGTCGCCCGCAAGGCAGAAGCGAAGATGGCAACACCGCCTATGATACCTGTGTATATACTCGTGAGGAGATAGAACGCATTTTGCACCTTGCCTATAAATTTGCAGGACAGAGAAATAAAAAGGTGACAGTGGTGGATAAAGCCAACGTGATAGCCACATCTCGCTTGTGGCGACAAATAGCGCAAGAGATAGCTCCACAATATCCCGATATTGAAACTGAGTATATGTTTGTTGACAATGCCGCTATGCGCATTATTCAATGGCCCAAAAGCTTTGATGTATTGGTAACCGAAAACCTGTTTGGTGATATTCTTACAGATGAAGCATCCGTTATAACCGGTTCGCTAGGGTTGTTGCCCTCTGCCTCGGTAGGATTGCACACTTCATTGTTCGAGCCCATTCACGGATCATATCCTCAAGCCGCAGGCAAGAATATTGCCAACCCAATTGCAATGATACTATCAGCAGCTCTGATGTTTGAATATGCTTTTGAAATGATGGAAGAAGGCGCTCTTATCCGCGAGGCTGTTAATGCCAGCTTGGATGCGGGTATTGTTACCGAAGATATAGCCGATGGCGGTAAAGCTTATTCAACAAGCGAAGTGGGAGAGTGGATTGTAAAATATATAGAAAAATAAGAATCCGAATTCAGATTTGGAAATAATATAATGAGTAATACTACTAACGAAGATAAAATGAACTTGGGTGCTGATGCATGGAAATTGCGCAGTGCCACTTCTACTCAGGGACGACGAATGGCCGGTGCTCGTGCTCTTTGGCATGCCAATGGTATGACCACTAAGCAGATGGGAAAGCCCATTATAGCCATTGTCAATTCATTTACTCAATTTGTGCCCGGTCACGTCCATTTGCACGAAATAGGGCAGTTGGTCAAAAAAGAGATTGAAAAGCTAGGTTGCTTTGCTGCTGAGTTCAACACCATTGCCGTTGACGACGGAATAGCAATGGGGCATGACGGCATGTTGTATTCTTTGCCATCTCGAGATTTGATTGCCGATTCGGTAGAATATATGGTGAATGCACATAAGGCTGATGCTATGGTTTGCATTAGCAATTGTGATAAAATAACACCCGGAATGCAGATGGCGGCGATGAGGCTTAATATTCCTGCCATTTTTGTATCGGGAGGCCCTATGGAAGCAGGCAATATAGATGGCGAGCAGGTTGACCTGATAGATGCCATGATTGAAGCGGCTGACGAAACAGTCTCTGATGAGCGAGTGGCACAACTTGAGGTGTCGGCTTGTCCTACATGCGGATCATGTAGCGGTATGTTCACAGCCAATTCTATGAACTGTCTTAACGAAGCAATTGGGCTTGCACTTCCGGGCAACGGAACTATTGTTGCTACGCATGCAAACAGAAAAGAGTTGTTTGTAAAAGCAGCAAAACAAATAGTAGAAAATGCCAATCGCTACTATTTTGAAGGTGACGACACCGTATTGCCTCGAAATATTGCTACACGCCAGGCGTTTATGAATGCTATGACGCTTGATATAGCTATGGGCGGTTCCACAAATACCATTCTTCATATTTTGGCAATAGCAAATGAGGGTGGGGTTGACTTCACTATGGATGATATGGACGAACTTTCGCGCCGTGTGCCATGTTTATGTATGGTTGCCCCCAACACCAAAGATTATCATGTTCAGGATGTGAACCGTGCCGGTGGTATATTAGGTATTGTGAATGAGCTGGCAAAGGGAGGACTTATCGATACGTCTGTTCACAGAGCCGATGGGATGACCCTTGCTGAAGCTTTGGCAAAGTATGATATCACTGTTGATAATCCTTCGGCTGAGGCTATATCCATTTATTCGTCTGCCCCGGGCAATAAGCGCAATATTGTGATGGCATCTCAGGATGCGCAATACAAAACGCTGGATAGCGACAGAGTAGGCGGCTGCATTCGCAATATGGAAAATGCTTATACTAAGGATGGCGGTTTGGCTATTCTTAAAGGAAATATAGCAATCAATGGCTGTGTAGTGAAAACAGCCGGAGTTGATGAGAGTATTTGGAAATTTACTGGTCGTGCCAAAGTTTATCATTCTCAGGATTCTGCCTGCGAAGCTATATTGAAAGGCAATGTTGAGGCGGGTGACGTAGTAGTAATTGCCTATGAAGGTCCCAAAGGTGGCCCCGGTATGCAAGAGATGCTTTATCCCACATCTTATATAAAAGCCAAACACTTGGGCAAAGAGTGTGCTTTGATTACTGATGGCAGATTCTCAGGCGGTACGTCGGGATTGTCTATTGGACATATTTCGCCCGAAGCGGCTGCAGGTGGTAATATTGCTCTTATCAGAGATAATGATACTATAGAGATAGATATTCCAAGCCGTAGCATCAATCTGATGATCTCGGATGATGAAATGGCGCGCAGGCGGCAAGAAGAAGAGGCAAAGGGTGAAGATGCTTTCAAGCCAGATAGAGAAAGATATGTATCTAAGGCTCTTCGCACATATGCAGCCTTTGTCAGCTCAGCTGATCAGGGCGCAGTTAGATTAATATAAAAACGATATATCAAAATATATGCTATATATACATATGTAACAATAGCAACTCAAACAAAACAAAAAGTATGAAAGAAGAACAAAACAATCCAGTAATATCCGGTAGTGAGGCGCTGATACGTTCATTGCTGTTGGAGGGAGTAGATACTATGTTCGGGTATCCCGGTGGGGCAATCATGCCAGTGTTTGATGCCTTGTATGATCACAGAGATAAAATAAAGC
>CAZSKF010000108.1:0-7949 GCA_964607405.1 uncultured Proteiniphilum sp.
AGTTAAATCGAAGTGCCATCTTGTAAGCCTCCATTGATTCTTGCAAATTCTTTTGCTCCAACATTGCATTTCCAATATTATGCCAAGCCAGAGAAGCTTTCTCAGCATCATCTCCTTCCACTGAAAGAAAGTTATTATAATGATTTATAGCCTCCTCCCAATTTTTCTGCCTATACAAAGTGTTTGCAACATTATAATTAGCCACAGGCGAAGAAGCATTCTCGTTCAAAGCCTCTTCAAAAAAAGAATAAGCTTCCGAAAACTTTTGCTGACTATAAGCCTTGTTACCACTTCTTACATTCTTGCGGACATCTTTTTGAGCAAACACATTTACCGACAAAAACAAAATCACACACAACAAGCTATATCTTATTATTATATTTTTCATTTAAACAGCCTCACATTTTTAAAGATTGGATTCTTCTTATCATAAACCAGAAACTCTACTATCAGGATAATAAGCATCAACCAAGCAAAAATAGTAAACTTCTCATCATATTCAGAGTAACTGAGTGTAGAAGTTTTCTTTGATTGAAGATTATTCAGCTCTGCCTCAAGCGCATTAATAGCAGCATTACTATTATCTGCTTGTATATAAAGACCTTTTCCATTCTTAGCAACTTCTTGAGCTATCTGTTCGTTTAATCTAGTAACAACCACCTGCCCATCATTATCTGATTTGTATCTATCACTAAACTCAGATTCAGGCAATGGAGTTCCATCTGTTGATCCAATACCGATCACATTAACCATAATTCCATTATCTGAAGCAACCTTAGCAGCTTCATATGCACTCCCCTCATGGTCCTCAGCATCTGTTATCAATACTATAGCCTTGTCCACATCTTTATCGCTTGAAAACGAATTAACGCTCAAGTTAATAGCCTCAGCCAATGCAGTACCCTGAACAGGAACAATATTTGTATCTATAGAATTTAAAAATAATTTAGCAGATTGCGTATCACTTGTGAGTGGCATCTGAACATAAGCCTCACCGGCAAATACAATCAACGCAACTTTATCATTCCTGCGCACATCAATTAATCTTGATAATATTTGCTTGGCACGTGTCAGTCTGTCGGGAGAGGCATCTCTGGCGAGCATAGATTTCGACACATCAATTGCAATCACCAATTCAATTCCTTCCTTTTCCACATTCTCTACCTTGGTCCCAAATTGTGGTCTTGCTATCATAATGATACCGGAGCATAAGGCTGCAAATATTAGCCAAAACTTAAGATACGAGCGCTTTAATGAAAGCTCAGGCATCATTCTCTTTACAGTAGCAAGAAATCCCAAACGCTTCACATCATTTCGCTTTTTTATATTCAAAAAGACATATAAAGCTACCACAAATGGCATTGCGATAAACAAATATAAATATTCAGGATTTTCAAATCTAAACATTCTTCAATTATTTATTAATTAATAATTCAACGTTAATACCTGCGAGTGCTTGATATAATTAAGGAATTGTCCTCAACCATGTTCTTCTCAACACCAATTCAATGAAAACAAGTAAGAGAGCCAGTATTGCAAAAGGAAGATACAACTCCTGCTTGCTGCTAACATTCTGCACACTTATAATATATTTCTCTAACTTGTCAATCTCATGATATATATCTCGCAAGCTTTCATTATCAACTGCTCTAAAGTATCTACCACCAGTCAGCGTTGCAATATCTGTTAATACATCCTCATCGATATCCACAGGCATGTTTTGTATTCTTATACCAAATGGAGTTTGAACAGGTGTGGGAGCCGTGCCCTTAGTTCCTGCACCTACTGTATATACCCTAATACCATAAGATTTTGCCAGATCAGCAGCTGTCATAGGTGCAATCTGCCCCCTATTGTTAGAACCATCAGTCAATAAAATCACAATCTTTGATTTTGACTCACTATCCTTCAATCTATTTACAGAATTAGCCAACCCCAAGCCTATAGCAGTTCCATCTTCTATCATCCCAAAGTCAACCTCATTCAACAAGTTTAATAAAACCTTATGATCAGTTGTCATAGGACACTGAGTAAATGTTTCTCCTGCAAAGATGACCAACCCTATATTGTCATTTTTTCTATCAGTAATAAACTCTGCGGCAACTTTTTTCACCGCCTCCAATCGATTAGGCTGTAGATCCTGTGCCAGCATAGATCCCGAAATATCCAGAGCTAATACAATGTCAATACCCTGTGTCTCTGACTTCTCCCACGAATCTATTGCCTGTGGTCGTGATATTGCTATTATCAACGATGCTATAGCTATCATCCTCATCACAAAGGGGAGATGACGCATATACACCCTTATTCCCTTTTTAGTATTCTGAAAGGCAAAAGTGGAAGCCAGTTTAAATGAAGCTTGCACTTTCGACATACGGATAATGTACCACACAATTAGTGGAACAAGCAAGATTAATAAGTACAAATATATTGGATTGGCAAACTGCATATCTAACTGTTTTTTTCGTTTTCCTCTTTACCTTCTTCTTCTGATAAGTCAACTTCTTTTGTTTGTGTAACAAAAAAGAAAGCATTCATCAAGCTCAAATCATTCTCGTCCTGCAGGGGCTTTTGTTTAGCAAACTTCACCATATCTGCCAATTGCAATACCTGTTGCAAGTTATCAACAGCAGAATCAGACTCTATCTGCGTATTATTTTTCACTTTCTCTATTATTTCACCCGACGTCATTTCCAATGCATTTATATTAAATCGCTCTAATATATACTTACGTAGAACATCCGTAACTGAGGTATAAAATTCTTTTTCTCTATTTTGCTGCCATATCTTAGATTGCTTAATTTTATCAAGCTCTTTAAGAGCGCGGGTATGAGGAGGAAGCACCACAGGCGGTGTAAAAAAGTACCCTTTATTCTTCTTTCTCATAACCATTATTATAATCAATGCAATAAGCAACACCAAAACCACAACGCCCAAAACAATCCATAGAACCCATAGGTAATCAGTCCAAACAAACTCAGGCTTCTGTATAGGTTTAATGTCATAAAGCTGAAGCTGTTTAAAGTCTATAGAATCAGTTTGCCCGGTATTCAGTTTTTCCAAATATGCAACAGTCGAATCCTTCAAAACAGGAGAAATAACTTTCAGTCCAAAGGAATTAGAAAAAATAGTATCCGTACCATCAAATACCGGGATATTTTCAACGTAGTATAATGTAGAATCAAAAGAGGTCACCAAGTACCTAAAGTTCATGGTCGCCACATTGTTTTCTATCAAAGTATCAGAAGGCAACATGGTCAAAACCTCAAGCCCCTCCACTATGTCTTTCTCATACACCGGAAAATATATAGTCTGATCTTTAGGTGCTATCACTTTCAGATTAATCACAGCCTGTTCGCCTATCAAAATCTCGGCAGGTTGAATAGTTGCATGTACTGATGTTCTCTGTGCTAACGCACTCTGATAGAATCCCATCAAAAACATCAGTAGTATTATTATAGTTTTATTCTCTCGAAACATCTGTTTTATTGTGTTCATCAATTTATTATCTCCTTCTTTGAAACAAAGACAACAGTGCTTTCACATAATCATCATCTGTTGAAATAGAAACGTTATCAACACTACTTTGCTTAAAAGTGGTATCCATCTCTATCTGACTATCTCTCCACCACTTAGAATAATCATTTCTGACACGCTTCGATGAAGTATCAATCCACATCTCCCCTCGGGTTTCGGGATCCATAACCTTCATCAGTCCCAGCGATGGTATTTGCGTACTCAGTTTGTCATAAACCTGAATAGCAGCAACGTCATGTTTATTATTAGCTATTCTAAGCGCCTGTTTGTAGTTCTTTATATCAATAAAGTCTGAAATAAGAAAAGCAGTACATCTTTTCTTAATAGCATTTGTCATATATTGCAAAGCAAGACCTATATCAGTACCCGACTTTTCAGGCTCAAAGCCAAGAATCTCCCTGATAATAAAAAGAATGTGTTTACGACCTTTCTTGGGAGGAATAAATTTTTCAATTTGTTCCGAAAAGAATATAACGCCAATCTTATCATTATTCTGAATAGCCGAGAAAGCTAGCGTAGCAGCTATCTCCGCTACAATATCCCGTTTAACTTTCTCTGTTGAGCCAAAGCCCAAGCTCTCAGAAACATCAATAAGCAACATCACCGTCAACTCTCTCTCCTCTTCAAAAACCTTGACATATGGATTATTGTATCTTGCAGTCACATTCCAGTCAATATCCCTAAGATCGTCTCCAAATTGATATTCGCGAACTTCCGAAAAAGCCATACCCCTCCCCTTGAAGGCAGAGTGATACTCTCCGGCAAAGATGTTTCGCGACAATCCTTTTGCCTTTATCTCTATGTGTCTTACTCTTTTTAGTAATTCGCTTGTTTCCATATTCAATTCAAATCCCCCTTAAAAATTAAGGCACCTCAATCTTGTTGAGAATCTCGCTAACAATTTCCTCAGAGGTGATATTGTTTGCTTCAGCCTCATAAGTCAATCCAATTCTATGACGCAGCACATCATGACATACCGCTCTCACATCTTCCGGGATAACGTAGCCACGACGCTTAATGAACGCATACGTGCGAGCTGCTAAAGCTAAGTTAATAGATGCACGTGGCGAGGCTCCAAACTCAATCATCTCTGATAAGTTGTTTAGCCCAAACTGATCGGGGAAACGAGTTGCAAAAACTATATCCACAATGTATTGCTCTATTTTCTCATCTATATAAACCTCTTTAACAATGTTGCGAGCCTCTATAATCTCATCAACAGTCACCACAGGTTTATCAATAGTAGGAGCATTAAATATATTTTGTCTTATAATTTTTCTCTCCTCATCTTTTGTAGGATAAGAAATCACCACTTTAAGCATAAAACGGTCCACTTGCGCCTCTGGCAGCGGATAAGTACCTTCTTGCTCTATAGGGTTTTGTGTAGCCATCACAAGAAAAGGCTTAGGAAGCGGGTATGTTTTCTCACCAATAGTCACTTGGCGCTCCTGCATAGCCTCCAGCAATGCACTTTGCACTTTTGCCGGTGCGCGGTTTATCTCATCCGCCAAAACAAAGTTGGCAAATATGGGACCATGCTTCACAGTAAACTCCTCATTGCGCTGACTGTAAATCATTGTTCCGATAACGTCCGCCGGAAGTAAGTCGGGAGTAAACTGCACCCTACTATAGTTGGCATCAATCAACTGAGCCAATGTTTTAATAGCAAGAGTTTTTGCCAGCCCGGGCACACCTTCCAACAGGATATGTCCATCCGACAACAAACCAATAAGCAGTGATTCCACCAAGTGTTTTTGCCCTACTATTACTCTATCCATACCATTTATTAAGGTCTGAACAAATATGCTTTTCTTTTCGATTCTTTCGTTTAGTTCTTTGATATCAATTACCTGACTCATATTATTATAATTCCGTTAAATAGAATGATTTTTATTGCTTCCACAAAAATAGAAAATGTTAAAAGTGTTTTGCCTGAAAGTGCCGTTAAAAATAATTAATCAAGCAGTTATGAAAAAAGCAGCCTAAAAGCATCACCCACTTTCTTCACTTCATTAATCTGAATATCCACTTTCGAGTTAAACCCTTTCAAATTATTTGCCGGGATAAGAATTCTCTTAAATCCCAACTTCTCTGCCTCAAAAATACGCTGTTCAATTCTATTAATAGGTCTTATCTCACCCGATAATCCCACTTCTCCGGTCAAACAGGTATCCTGATCAATAGAAATATCAAGGCTAGACGACAATACAGCACTAATAACAGACAAATCCAATCCCGGATCGCTAACTCTCAGCCCACCTGCAATATTCAGAAAGACATCCTTTTGTGCTAATTTAAAGCCTGCACGCTTTTCCAATACAGCCAAAAGCATATTCATCTTTCTTATATCAAATCCCGTAGCCGATCTTTGTGGCGTTCCATATGCTGCAGTGCTCACTAGCGCTTGCGTCTCTATCAGCAACGGTCTTATACCCTCAATAGCTGCCGAAATAGACACACCACTCAATCCCTCATGATTTTGAGTCAACAAAAGCTCTGATGGATTACTCACCTCCCTCAGCCCCGATTGATTCATTTCATATATACCAAGTTCGGCAGTACTACCAAACCTATTTTTTATACTTCTCAATATTCTATACATATAGTGGTGATCTCCCTCAAATTGAAGAACAGTATCCACAATGTGTTCCAAAACCTTTGGACCTGCTATACTACCTTCCTTAGTTATATGTCCTATCAAGATAACGGGAGTACCAGATTGCTTGGCAAACTTCAATACTGCTGCAGCACACTCCCTCACTTGTGAAATGCTTCCGGGCGAAGACTCTAACGAGTCGCTATATATAGTTTGTATCGAGTCTATAATTACCAACTGTGGATCAATATTTTTTATATGAGTAAATATTTGATCCATATTAGTTTCACAAACTATCAAACTATTGTCATTTTTAATTCCCAACCTATCAGCCCTAAGCTTAATTTGGCGTGCACTCTCCTCACCCGAAATATAAAGGGTTTTAATAGTGTTTAGCTTCAGCATTGTCTGCAACACTAATGTTGACTTACCAATACCCGGCTCCCCACCTATCAACACCAACGATGCAGGCACCAAACCACCACCCAACACTCGGTTCAACTCCCCGTCAAGCATATCAATGCGTGGCTCCTCATCCGCCTTTATATCGGCAATAAGTTGTGGATTACTTTTCCCAATTTCAAAAGAACGAGAATCTTTTTTGTTACCTGCATTCTCATTCCTTACCAACTCTTCCACCATCGATCCCCACTCACCACAAGTAGGACATTTACCCATCCACTTTGGCGATTCGTTTCCACAATTTGTACAAAAATATACTGTCTTTAGTTTTGCCATTATCTTCTAATATATTTGGTTTGCTTTGATAGCAAAGATAGTAGTTTCATTTCATTTGCGTGCAAAATCAGATCAAGTCACATACAAAACCAGTCTCCAAACAGCATTACAGACAAGATTAACATCTATTTAACAGACACAATATTGCACATTATAACTTATTATATATATTTGCACCCGTAATTTCATGAAACAAGCATCAAAGATACACTAATAACATAGAAACTATAGACTAAATAAATATTAGAAAAATTAAAAAAACAAACTAATTACACTTATGAAACAAAATCTTTTACTGCTTTTGTGTGCAATCACATTAGCATTCAGTGCATGTGACAAAGATCACGATGGTGTAGAAATATCTACAGGAAAATCAAATCAAGCAAAGTTCACAGGAGTCGTCAACTCCGGCTCGCAAACCAGACTATCAGATGACAAATGGGGAGAAGGTGATGCAATAGGTATTTATGCATTCCTAAGTCCAGAAGAAGAAGAAGGAGAATATTCCGATATATTTGATGGCAATGCAAACCTTAAGTTTGTAACTTCAGATGGTGAGGGAAATTTCACATCAACATACGGAGAAATATATTTCCCTACCGAAGGCACACTCGACTTCATTGCTTACTATCCCTACAAAAAGGATATTAATAACAATACATATCCAATTGACATTTCAAACCAGAGCAACTTCGGGGATATTGACCTCCTATACTCTAATAATGCCACAGGAGTTTCTAATGAAGAGGCTAATGACATAACACTAGAGTTTAACCACATTTTATCCAAACTAAGAATAGAAATAAGCAGCGGAGCTAATATAGAATCCCTAGAAGGATTGAGTGTCTCAATAGCTGGCGTTGTCATAGAAGGAACATTTAATCTCCTAAGCAAAGAGATTGGATTAAATGATGAATCAAAAGGTGATATAAAACCTATTATTAAAGCAGAAGGAGAAAAACAAATCATCACAGCTCTACTGATACCCGGTCAAGATTTAGCTAACACAACCATAACTTTTAATGTAGCGGGCCACACAATACCCTGGACGCCTTCTAAAAAAGTACTGGAATCCGGC
>CAZSKF010000109.1:0-7769 GCA_964607405.1 uncultured Proteiniphilum sp.
TAGAGGGTGTTCGCAAGGTGGGATATCGCACAATATCTTGTGCCGGTGTTGCCGACCCTATTATGATATCTAAAATTGATGAGATTACTCAAAGTGTGAAGGAACGTGTTGAGGATAACTTTGCATCGTATGGTTTCAAGGATTTCTTCCTTGATTTTAAAATCTATGGGAAAAATGGTGTGATGGGTATGTTTGAGGATAGGGGCGCTACGCCGGGCAATGAGCTAATGATTATTATTGAAGCAGTTGCCGACACTCAAGAACAGGCTGATACCATTTGCGGATTTGCACGAAGCACTATGTTGCACTTTGGATATGAGGGTAGAATAGCTACGGCGGGTAATTTGGCGTTTCCATTCTCTCCATCGGATGCTAAGATGGGTGAGGTGTATGAGTTTAATGTTTATCACCTGATGAAGGTGGATGATCCTAAGGCTTTGTTCCCAATTGAGTATATACAGTTGTAATAGAATAGGTATAAGTAACAATATAATAATATGAAGCATAAATTAATAGACGTTGCGTCTGTGATTCGTAGCAAAAACTCGGGACCATACGAACTTACTTTTGATGTGATATTCAAAGAGTTTGATATGTATAATCAGGTGAAGGCTGCACAGGTGTTTAACGAGGATATGTTTGCGCCGTTGTATGGTATAAAGAAGTCAGATATTATAAGCTTGGTTTATTTTGATCCTGCAAAGGCGGTAAAAATTACTATCGTTCGCCCTATTTCTTCAGGAGCATTGGGCGAAACGGATGTGTATGGTGCTCAGCAACATGCGCCTCTTATGGGTGTGGAGTTTGAGGTGTAAATATAAATTGCACATTATACATATGAGAAAGGGTTCGACTTGACGGTTGAACCCTTTTTTTGATATCTTTGTGTGTGAGTTATATCACAGATATCTTAATTATTAAAACACTTATTGCCTTATGAATAAACAATTTATTTCTTCGACACGTTTTTTGCTGCTTCTTGCAGTTGTGATGGGTTTTTCTGTAGCTTCGTTGTGTGCCCGCGAAAAGATAACCTTTGTGATTGTGCATGGTGCATGGGGTGGGAGCTGGTCTTTCAAGCAAACTGATTATATACTAAGTGATGCCGGATACATAGTGTATAGGCCCAGCCTGACGGGACTGGGCGAGCGTCATCACTTGTCTAATACTGAAATTGGATTGACAACTCATATAACCGATGTTGTTAATACAATTTTATTTGATGATTTGCATGATGTAATTCTTATTGGTCACAGCTACGGTGGTATGGTTATAACGGGGGTTGCAGACAGCATACCTGAGCGTATAAAACAGTTGGTTTATCTTGATGCTTTTGTGCCTAATGATGGTGAGAGTGTTATCGACTTGCGTGCTAGTGGCGGACTTGAGTCGAACGTGAGAAGTGGTTTTATCATTCCCACATGGGTTCAGAACACAGATATTATACCCAGAGATGTACCGCAATCTTTAAAAACATTTACCGAGCCTGTTTCATACAAAAATAAAAGTGCAATGCTGCTACCGGCTACTTATATATTAACTGTGGATGAGGGCAAAAAGGCTGAGGAGGATTCCTTTTATGACTCTGCCGAACGAGCAAAAGAAAGGGGCTGGGATATAATTGAAATGACAGCCGACCATAATCCTCAGATGACGATGCCTAATAAGCTGGCTGAGGTGCTAATTGATATCGAAAAAAAAGGGCATGAATAAAATTCATACCCTTTAGTTGTTATAATATTGTCACACAATTACCACACTACTGCTCTTTCTTCCGGAGCAAGGTAAAGTTTATCTTCTGGTTGTATGTCAAACGCTTCGTACCACGCCTCTACGTGTGGTAGTGCACCATTCACACGCCATTTGCCTAGTGAGTGAGGGTCGGTTTTAGTTCTTTTTAAAACTTCTTCGTCTCTGATATTGCCTGCCCATACGTTGGAATATGCCAAGAAGAAACGTTGTGCAGCTGTGAAGCCGTCTTTATCTTCTAGAGGATTGCTTGCAGTGGCATTAACAAATGCATCGAATGAAACTTGCAAACCACCTTGGTCGGCAATGTTTTCGCCAAGTGTGAATCGTCCATTGGCAAATACGCCCGGTGCAACTTCAATTTTGTCGTAAAAATCAGCAAGCTTAGTGGCACGTTCGTCAAATTTTTGTGCGTCATCTTCGGTCCACCAGTCTTTTAAGTTACCGTCTTTATCAAATTGGCGACCTTGATCGTCAAATCCGTGAGTCATTTCGTGTCCTATCACTACACCAATTGCGCCATAGTTGAAGGCGTCATCTGCATTCATATCAAAGAATGGGTATTGAAGGATACCGGCCGGGAAGCAAATTTCGTTTGATGTTGGATTGTAATATGCATTCACGGTTTGAGGTGTCATAAACCATTCGTCTTTATCAACCGGCTTGCCAAGTTTTGAGAAGTTCTCGGCAGTGTCAAACTTGTTTGCTCTTTTGATATTTGCCCAATATGTATCCTTAGCTATTGGCAGAGTGGTGTAATCTTTCCATTTGTCAGGATATCCAATTTTTACGTGAAAGGTGTTTAGCTTTTCAACTGCTTTGTCTTTTGTTTCATCGCCCATCCACTCTAGTTCCATTATTCTGTCTTTGAGTGATGTTTGCAGGTTTGATACAAGTTCAAGCATTCGTGCTTTTGCTTCGGCAGGGAAGTATTTCTTCACATACATTTGACCTACTGCTTCGCCAAGTGCGCCATCTACTGTGCTTACTGCGCGTTTCCATCTTGCTTGTGGCTCTTGTCTGCCCGAAAGCGTGCGACCATAGAAGTTGAAATTAACAAGATAAACATCATCGCTAAGATATGAAGCTGCATTATTGATAACGTTCCATTGTAGAACAGCTTTTTGAGCTTCAAGTGATTCGTTTGCTATAATTTTTCCTACTTGTTGCAGGTGCTCTTTTTGTGAAACAGAGATGTCTTGATTTGCATCCAGGCCAAGTGTCTCCAGGAATAGAGTCCAGTCTATTTCGGGTACAAGCGATTTGAGCTCTTCCACGCTCATTTTATTGTAGTTGGCATGTGGGTTTCTTAGCATCACATTATCATATGCTGCTTTAGCAAGTAGTGTTTCTAGCCTAAGAATATCATTTGCTTTGGTGTGTGCATGCGCCTCTGAGCTACCTGTTTTGAGCATCATGTCAAAAATCAGTTCTTGATATTTTTGTCTGATGTTTTTGGTTACATCGTCTTCGTCAATGTAGTAGTCACGCTGACCAAGCCCCATGCCACCTTGATGTGTTTGAAGCAGATACTCGTTGCTGTTTTGTGGGTCTGCTCCTACATATATATAGAAGTAGGGGCTCATTCCCTCTTTCATCATTTCTGCAATGGCAATGGTTAGTTGCTCTTTGTTCTCGATGTTTGCAATCTTCTCAAAGTCTGCCAAAACTGGTGTCACACCCTCTTCGTTTAGCTTTGTGCTATCCATTGCCAAGTTGAACAAGTCTGCAATCTTTTGCTCAATGCTTCCTGATTCATGCTCTTGGGATGCAATCTCTTCGATAAGTCCTTTAAGCTGTTCACGATTGTTTTCGGCAAGCATATCAAAGCTGCCAAAGCGTGAATATTCGGCTGTCAGAGGGTTTAGCTCTTGCCAGCCACCAGTTGCAAACTGATAGAAGTCGTTGCCTAACTGTGCACTTGTATCCAGGTTCTCGAGATGAATGCCTGATACTTGCTTTTTGTTGTCATTCATATTGCTACAAGCTGTTATTGCTACAAGGACTATAGTTGCAAGTCCTGTAAGAATTAATTTAAAACTTTTGTGGTTCATAAATCTTTGTGGTTTTGTATTATTTACTACCTCAAAAGTATTGAATTTCTATAACATAAAATAGAGAATGGTGAAAATAATGATTAGTCATAATATATATGACATAAACTATACACAACTATGTTCCCCGGATTTAAGATAATAGTGTGTAGGTTTTATACATTGTTCGCCAGCCTCGAAACAATTATGTGCAGATTTTATACACTGTTTTCCGTCCTCAAAACTATGTTTCGCAGATTGTGGTGATTGTTTTCCTTCCGAAATATGATGTTTGGGACTTTGTGGTGATTGTTTGCTATGTGATATTAACTAAAAAAGAGCTGTTTCGAGAATATCTTTGTTAAGAAAACCATGTTAGAGGGTCGTCCAATATAGTTTGGAGAGCAAAATATGGTGATGAACGATTTGTGGTGGATGTTCTCCACGCTCGAATTAATGTTGCACGGATTTTCTTCATTGTTCTCCAAGCGCCAAACTATCCAATGGTTAAGTCCGGTTAGGTTTTTCCACCTCGAAAATTTTATTTTTGGCTAAATACTGTTAATTTGAGTGTTTCGGATGGTAGAAAAAGAGGTGAAAACAATGATTTCCAAGCTCCGAACTTTGTTGCGCGGAAATTATACATGGATTGGCGCTCGCCGAACTATCACCACAAACTTCCGGAATGGTTTTGCCACTTTGCTTGTTTGCTGATTATCAGCAATGAAACACTATTTAACTGCAAATGTAGCCTTTTATTTTAATATAATTCACATTTGTCAAATAATTAATTGTTAATTGCTTTTAACGGTGGTGCTAGAGTGTAACTTGCACCTTTCGATTATATAGATACTGTGTATTTACAATATGGTTGATAAGTACGTGTGTTTAGCTTATTGGTGATGAATGTTTGCCGAAATCACCCCTATTTGTAGTGATATATTGATAAGTATTTGTAAATTTGTGGGATAAGCCAATAGGCTTCTTAAATTTAAAACAGAACAAGAAATAACCCAATAAATCATGCGAAACTTTATACAGGAATACATGGTGTCATCTCAGTATTTTGCACCCAGAGGTAAAGAAAGATTGATGTTTTTGGGCGAACAAATATCGCACAGACATATTAATCATGATGACAAACTAATCGGAATAGTAGGAGATGCGGGGGCGGGCAAGTCGTCGTTAATTAAGGGTATGTTTCCCGGTTTGCAGTTGTCTAACGATGACGATATTGTGGATCCTCGCAAAATAATGCAGGTGAGAAATATGCTTACTGATGTTCAGGATGCCACAACCTTCCATTTGGATATTCGCTTTCAGATGGCTTTCACTCAGATGTATGAAATAGTGGATTATGTGAATACGCTTTTGGAGCGAAATAGGCGCGTGGTGATTGAGCATTTTAATTTGCTTCACTCGGCTCTTGGCAAAAATGCAGATTTAATAGTTGGTATAGGTGAGGAGATTATAGTGGCACGTCCAAGTTTGTTTGGTCCCCATCCTGAGAGTATTTATGATATTGTTCACAATTCACTTCAATATAGAAAGATGGCACACTCGGCAGAGGAGGTGGCAACAACTCTTTTGGAAGAGATGTTTGGAATTACCGAGTCTGAATACTTCTTTTCTGATATACGAAATGGCTTTCTGATAAAGTTTTATAAGAAACCTAATATTGACCTCAATTATCTTGCTGAGCTTATTGATGAAAAGATTGCTGAAAATATGGATATTTCATATTATGATGAAGACCATATTATAATTGGAGGAAAAGTAATCCCCTGCGATGGCCCCAGATTTCATGTGAAGAATACTTCTGAAATTAAAGACTTCTCACTAGTGAGGGAGTTTGTGCATGATCCCGAAACGGATACTTACTGCCTCATAGGATTAGTGGACAACTATATGGGGGATTTGAAGAATAGAAATACTCATTATTTTTTAACTAGAAAGAATATAGATGAAACAGGTGAAATCAGCTGATATTACCGCTTTAGTAGAAAAGCTGTGCATTGATGCATGCTGCGTAATAAGTGATGATATCAATAATAAATTTAAAAGTAGTTTGCTCACAGAGCGCTCGCCGTTGGCTAAGGAGGTTTTGGGCACACTTATAGAAAATGCAAGAATAGCACGTGAAGAGCGTTCTCCGATGTGTCAGGACACTGGCATGACGGTGGTGTTTGTGAAGATGGGACAAAATGTGCAGATAGTGGACGGCTTCATCGAAGATGCCATTAATCAGGGAGTGCGCCAAGGCTATGAGAAGGGATTTTTGAGAAAGTCTGTTGTGGGTGATCCTTTCAATCGAGTAAACACAAAGGATAATACCCCTGCCATTATTCATTATGAGTTGGTTCCTGATGATGAAACCTTTCATATTACTGTATCCCCAAAGGGATTTGGAAGTGAAAATAAAAGTGCCCTAAAAATGCTTACGCCGAGTGAGGGGATAGAGGGTGTGAAGAAATTTGTGATAGACACTATTGTGGCTGCCGGTGGCAATCCTTGTCCCCCCATTATTGTGGGTGTGGGTGTGGGTGGCACAATGGAGCGCGCCGCATATCTGAGCAAGAAGGCTTTGCTGATACCTTTGGACGAAAAAAATGACGATGAAGAAGTTGCAGCTCTTGAAGCTGAACTGCTGGAGGAGATAAATAAACTTGGAATTGGTCCGGCAGGTTTTGGTGGAACCACTACTGCTCTTGGTGTTAATATGCTAACCAGTGCTACGCATATAGCAGGGTTGCCTGTTTCGGTTAATATTGGTTGTCATGCCACAAGACATGCAGAGGGTGAGCTATAGAAACTGTAATGATAAAACTGTGAATGATTATGAGTGAACAAACTTCAGAAAAAAGAATATTACATGCCCCTTTTAGTGATGATATAATTCGTACACTAAAAGCGGGAGATATGATTTATATTTCGGGGATAATTTATACTGCACGTGATGCGGCTCACAAGCGAATGTTTGAAATGTTGGAAAAGGGTGAGGATATGCCTTTTGATTTTGATGGGCAGGTTGTGTATTATGCCGGTCCTGCTCCTGCCAAGCCGGGAAGGCCAATTGGTTCGGTGGGTCCCACTACGGGTGGAAGAATGGATGCTTACTCGCCTGCACTTATTGCTCAGGGACTAAAAGTGATGATTGGTAAGGGCACCCGCAATGATGATGTGATAAATGCAATAGTGAAGCATACGGGTGTTTATTTTGCTGCTATTGGTGGTGCGGCTGCCTTGATGGCTCGCTGTGTAGCCAAATCAGAAGTGGTGGCCTTTGATGATCTCGGCACTGAGGCTATTCGTCGCCTTGAGGTTGAAGAGCTGCCCGTGGTTGTGGCGGTTGACTGTGAGGGCAATGATGTGTATAAACAGGCTATTGAAAAGTTTAGAGAGTCGTGATGTAAATTAAAAATAACAGTATCTGGTGTTAGTGTGTTTTTTTGAATAGATGGAAATAGATATCTTTGTGGAAACCAAACAAGGATATATAATTATGAAAAAGATATTATTTACATTATTTCTTAGTCTTTCTACTTTGATGATTCATTCTCAAGTTATAAGATATGATACAATTAGAGTGTCACCTAATGATCAACGCAATATTAATAGGGTGGTTAGGAATCAAAAAAGCGTAAACACTAGTAAAAGTACTGTTAAAACATCGGTTAAAAAGTCAAATACTCCTGTTTCATCCGGATTTGATAAAACTAAGATAAGATATGGTGCAAACCTGGGCTTGTCATTGAGTCGCAACTATACTTCTATTAATATTGGTCCTCAGTTGGGGTATCAGGCAAGTAACCAGTTCATGTTTGGTGCGGGGGTTAAGTACAACTACAATAAAGTTCGCGGGTATGAGTATAATAGTTCTTCGGTATATAAGAACAATCTGTTAGGCCTTAATACATTTGGTTATTTTTATCCTGTAAGCTTTATTACTGTTTTTGCTCAGCCTGAGCTTAATTATCTTTGGTCACG
>CAZSKF010000110.1:0-7700 GCA_964607405.1 uncultured Proteiniphilum sp.
AAATAGGATAATACATTATTCAAAAATACCTTCAGGAACGTATTTTTTTGAATTTCAATCCACTAATAACGATGGAGTATGGGGAAATATTTCATCAATCAAGATTATAAGAAAATCTGCTCCATGGGCTAGTATTCCTGCATGGATATTATACTTCATAGTATTTGCATCTTTGTTATATTATTTCATTTCCTCATATAGGAACAAAAAGAAGTTAGAAAATAAACTCTATCTTGATCAAATAGAAAAAGAGAAAAGAGAAGAAATTCACAAAAATCAATTCTTATTTTTCACAAATGTGTCTCACGATCTGAAAACACCTTTAGCATTAATAATGGCAACAATTAATAAAATGCGAGAGGAAGGAATGAAAGAGTATTACTACAAAATATTAAACAATAACTCTCAACGTTTAATGCTTCTTCTAAATGATATCCTAGATTTTAGAAACCTACAGAAAAACAATGTAAAACTTTCAGTTTCAAGTAATAATCTGAATAAGTTTATAAATAAAATAGCTGCCGATTTTAATGAGTTAGCGAAAAACAAAAACTTTAACTACATAGTTAATCTGAATGTTGATAAACTCAACAATGTACCTTTTGATAAAATAATTATGGAAAAAATAGTTTTGAATCTTTTACATAATGCCTTCAAATACACTGAGGATAACGGATCTATTACCATTATGGCAACAACTGATAATTTTAAATCAAAACATTCACCTTCCCATACTATCAATCAATATAATGAATTCAATAATCAAAACTCATATAAAATAATCGTAAGCGATACAGGAGTAGGAATTTCAGAAGAATCAATTTCAAAAGTGTTTGATAGATTTTATAAAGTAGATACCAAAAATGAAAATAAACATCTGGGAACAGGTATAGGGTTAGCATTGGTCAAAGAATTGATAGCAATTCACAGAGCTAATATCACCATTTGCAGTGAAAGAGATAAAGGAACTGACTTTATTATTCAATTTTCATCTAACATTGATTATTATAAAGATGAAGAACTTACTCAAAAGGATGAAAGCAACAGTATTACCAATACAGAATTATTAAACGAAGTAATAATAATACCTGAAGATGTAAATATTGATTATACCACAGATAATAATAAAGAAGACATCAGTATCGATAAGACTAAAACTATACTTATTGCCGAAGACAATAATGACTTAAGAGAATTATTAAAATCTTCTTTAAGCTCCCACTATAATATTATTGATTTTGAAAATGCTAAATTAGCTTTAGACTATCTAAAATCAAAAGATGCTGATATGATTATTAGTGATATAATGATGCCTGAAATAGATGGTATAACTTTTTGCAAAAATGTAAAAAGCAATATTGAAACATCACATATCCCATTCATACTACTAACTGCAAAATCAGGGTTAGAAAGCCAACTAGAAGGTACAGAGTCAGGAGCTGATTTGTATTTTGAAAAACCTACCGATCTGAATTTATTAAAAGCGGCAATGTCCAATATATTTAAACAACAGGAGATATTACGAAATCATTATGCATCCAACTACTTTGCCGATGTTTCCGAAATAGCTACAAATAGAGAGGACAATAGATTCCTTAATGATGTCACCAATATTATTGAATCTTATCTGGATAAATCACAATTAGACGTGAATACTATAGCAAATGAAATGATGATGAGCAGAAGTAAACTGTATTCAAAAATAAAGGCTTTAACAGGTAAGTCTATTGTTGAGTTTATACTAAGCTATCGATTACGTAAAGCAGCAAAACTAATGACAGAGAATAATATCACAGTTCAAGAGGCAATGTATTCAGTAGGAATAGAAAGTCGCTCCTACTTCTCTAATTCATTTAAAAAAGAGTTTGGAATGACACCATCCAAGTTTATAGAAAAACACAATCAGAACCAGTAAACCAAAAAGGCAGCCCATTTTAGGCTGCCTTCTTTATATTATGAGATGTATTTGATTATTCAACTATCTTCACCAATGGTTGACCAGCTTGAACAATATCACCTTCTTTTGGATATATCTTATATACTTTACCTGAGAATTCAGATAAAATATCATTCTCCATCTTCATCGCTTCAAGAATCAATAAGTTAGCACCTTTAGCAACTGAGTCACCCTCTTTTACATTTAGACTCATTATTGTTCCCGGCATAGGGCTTTCAATAATAAATCCTTTAGGTTCTACTTCGCCATTAGTTGGCTTCTCTTCAACTTTTACTTCCACTTTTGCCTCTTCTTTGTGAGATGCAAATTCTTGTTCACGTTTGTTTTTTAAGAAGTTCTTAGCAACTGCAGGGAATAACTCTAATAATAATTCCTCTTGCTCATCCACAGCAAGCTTAACATTTCCATATTCTGCCAAAGTAGGATTCTCTTGACGTTGATATTTACTAACATCATATGGAGTTTCTTGTGGCGAACCGGTAATCAATTCTCTAAATGCAGGATCAATAGCTACCGGAGTTTTACCATATTCACCTTTTACTAAAGAAACAAATTGGTTAGAAGCATTAGCATATTTCTCTCTTCCATTCTTTTCGTTAAGTGCCGAGCTTACAGCCTGTGCACCCACAATTTGACTGGTTGGAGTAACTAATGGAGGTAAACCAGAATCTAAACGCACACTAGGTATCAGCTTCATTGCTTCGTCTAAGATGTCTAGTGAATTATATTGTTTTAATTGAGCCACCATATTAGTGTACATACCTCCCGGAATTTCTGCATCTTTTACTTTCTCATCTGGTTTTGGGAAGTTGAAGTGAGCCTCAATAGCTTGACAAGCATCGAGCAATGCAGGTTCATTGTTGTTTTGAGCTGCTACAATAGCTGCATCAAACAACTTATCTATATTACTTGGTAATTTGTCTGTAATAGGATTAAACGGATTTGGGAATTGCTTAACTGCATCAAAAGCATCTAATTCTTTACGAATGTCATATAGCTTTTCATTAATTTTTGCTACAACCTCCATGTTTATATCTAGCTCAATACCTAGTTTTTGGCAGAAAATATAAACCAATTCAATTGCAGGAGCAGCAGGACCGCCAGCAAAGTTCCAAATTACAGTATCAACAATATCTGCACCGTTAACTATAGCTGACAAGACTGATGCTAGTCCATAACCCGGAGTACAGTGAGTATGGAAATCAACCAATATGTTACTATTAAGCTCTTTTTTTAATCTGGAAACGATACTAGAAACACGAGAAGGCGGAATCAATCCACTCATATCCTTTATTGTAATAATATCTGCTCCAAGTGCAGCCATCTCTTTTGCCTTATTGATGAAGTAATCATCTGTAAATACAGGCTTGTAAGTAGAAACAGGTGCCGCTTCTTCTTTCTTAGAAAACAGTGAACTAAAGAATCCCTTTTTCTTAGGTGTTTGCTCTACCTTTGGCTCATTAAATTTGGGATCAATAGTATAACAAACTGCACAATCAGCAATTCCGCCATACTTCTTGATATACTTAACACTTGATTTAATGTTTTCAACATCATTCAATGCATCAAATATACGCATAATATTAAGACCATTAGCAACAGCATTCTTAAAGAATCCATCAATAATTTCATCTGGATATGGTGCATAACCATATAAGTTTCTACCACGTGAAAGTGCTGTCAATTTAGAAACACCTTCAACTTTATCACTTATGATCTTTAGTCTATCCCATGGATTTTCACCAAGGTATCTCATTACTGAGTCGGGCACTGCTCCACCCCACACTTCCATTGCATAAAAGTTAGCATCCTTATAAAAAGGAAGCACTTTATCAACTTGTGATTGATTCATTCTAGTAGCAAAAGCTGATTGCTGTCCGTCTCTAAGAGTAAGGTCTCTAATTAATAGCTTACGTTTCATAACATTTTACAGTTTTTGATAATTATATTTGTACACTTTTAGCACTTATACTTTCAGTTTATTACCTACATAATCCTCGTATAATGCAGTATATTTGAGGTTTATCATAAATCACAAAGTAACAAATTCTTTTTTAATTATTAGCAATAAATTAGAGAAAAATTTCTCTAATTACTATATTTAATAATTTGATCATACAATATTAATGTTCTAAATTTTATCGTCTTCTTTTAGGCTTTGATGAGAATTTAGATTTCCTATCTGAGTTATTTTTAAAGCTCCTTTTATCTCCTCCTTTTGAAGAAGAGTCGTCAGCCAGCTCCACTACAATCTTTCTATCCTCAACCATTACACCATTGAAAGATTTCAGAACTTGTTTAGTGCTTTCTTCAGGAACTTCAAAGAATGAAAAGTTTTTCATAAGATCTATTCTACCTACTCTCACTTTTCCCGGAACAAAATCATTAATAAAACCCATCAAATTTGCGGGATTCGCTCCATCCATTCTACCCAGATTTATAAAAAATCTTGAATATCCTTTTTCAGCCTTACGTGGCCCGCCTGATTCTTTACCATCATTTCGTTTACCCCTTACTCTTTCATTTCTGCTACCTCTATCACTTCTATCTCCACCTCTATCAGTAGGTTGCTCAATTTCTTCTGCTTGTTGATAGTATTCGATGATACGATTAAATTCAAGAGAGACAATTCGCTTTATTATATCTTCTTTTTCTAGCCACTCTAATTTTTTAAATATTGAAGGCAGTAATCTTGATATCTCTTCTTCGTTTACTTTTACTTTTTCTATTTGATCAACAAAGTTGAAAAGTTGCTTTTCACAAATATCATCACCTTTAGGTATTTCTCTTTGTTCAAAAGTTTTATTAATCATCTTTTCAATTTGTCTCACCTTACCTCTTTCTCTAAGATGGATAATAGATATAGAAGTCCCCGTTTTACCTACCCTTCCGGTTCTACCACTTCGGTGAGCATACACCTCAAAATCATCAGGTAGTCCATAGTTAATAACATGAGTTATATCATCAACATCCAATCCACGTGCTGCAACATCAGTGGCAACAAGCAACTGAAGGTTACGATTTCGGAATTTGTTCATAACATAATCACGTTGTGCCTGAGATAAGTCTCCATGGATGGTATCTGCATCATATCCATCTTTAATAAGTTTTTCGGCAATTTCCTGAGTTTCTTTTCTCGTTCTACAAAAAACTATACCATATATATTAGGATAATAATCAACAACTCTTTTTAGAGCCAGGTATTTATCTTTGGCATGAACCAAATAGTAACCATGTTTTACATTTTGAGCTCCTTCATTTTTTCTGCCAACGATTATTTCCATTGGCTCTCTCATATACTTTCTGGTTATTTTTTCTATCTCTTTAGGCATCGTAGCCGAAAAAAGCAGCATACTTCTATCATCAGGAACGTGAGAAAGTATCTCATCGATACTATCCGTAAAACCCATTTGCAACATCTCATCAGCTTCATCCAATACAACGGTATGTACATTTTCAAGCGAAACTGTTTTACGATTAATCAAATCTATCAATCTGCCCGGAGTAGCGACTATAATATGAACTCCTCTTTTCAGTGATTTAATTTGACTGTTAATACTAGACCCACCATATACCGGAAGTACTCTGACGGACGGTATTTTTTGAGAAAAATCAGATAAATCACCTGCAATTTGCAAACAAAGTTCTCTTGTGGGACACAAAATAAGTGTTTGAGGTGCATTAATCGATGTGTTTGTTTTTTGGATTATAGGCAAACCAAAAGCTGCGGTTTTTCCTGTTCCCGTTTGCGCTAACGCGATTACGTCGCGAGTATTTGCCAACATTTGCGGAATCACTTCCTTTTGTACTGGCATAGGTTGTTCAAAACCCATTTCTTGAATTGCACTACATATTTCTGGTGCAATTCCAAGTTCTTCAAAAGTCATCATTGTAAAAATATTAATGTGAAATATTTTGTACTTCACAAAAATATCCTCACCTAAACAATCTACAAACAGAGGAAATAAACTTGAAATACAAAACTATGCATCTGTAATAATTCGTTTATATACAGATTTATGGCGTAAAGGTAAGAAAAAAAACTATTTATTGATTATAAAGTAGATATTTACGCAATAAATTTTTATTCTGCGTACTTAGATTTAGCTCTTTTTCAATATAATTATCAACAGATCCATATTTCTGATTAATATAATCTATTGTATAATTTATATATGAAGGGCGCACTGAAAAGATTGCTGTAACAGCTTCCTGAAAATATTCAGGTTTTGATTGTGCCTCTTTTGCAACATTAGAGACATTTATATATTCCTGTGATAGCATATAATCGTTCACAATCACATTTTGAGAAATACCCATTGCCGATAAAATAAAAAAACAAGCCAATCCTACCCTATCTTTTCCAAGTGATCCACTTATCAAAATAGGATAATTATTAAAATCTAATAGTATCTCAAACATCTCAGATAATTCTTCTTTACTGTTTTCAACAATACTAATATATGAATCTTGTATTTTCCTTACAGCATCACTTTGAGTAAGATTTTTATCAAGCATCATATCATCAAGAGCCTTAGAATCCATTTGAATTATAGGCAGTGATATCTTTTTAATATTAGGATGTACTAATATTGGATACCTCTTAGAAGTATTATCAGTTCTGAAGTCTATAATTGTTTTTATATTCAGTCTCCTTATTTTCTCCTGATCATACAAAGTGGCACTACTCAGATCTCCCGATCTAAATATCATTCCCCACCTCATTTGTCTGTCTGTTTTTGTAAAATAGCCACCAAGATCTCTAAAGTTCTTAATACTATTCATTTCAATATATCTATTGGTTATGATTCCTGAATAAGCCGATGTAGTTTTTAAAATATAAAACTCTCTTATATCCGGGCTCATTTGATCTATAACGGTAACTTGATCTGTAATCTTAGATGTTTTAATAGGCACAAAGCTCTCCAATACTTCATCAGTATTAGATGAGTAAATATTAATATTCCCATCCTGATCAGGACTTACTTCCCATTTAAGAAGTAAATTACCATCCACATTTTTTTCTGCAACTGAGGTTATCTTAACCGTAGATGCGCAACGAGGAAAAATGAATAGTAAAAAAAATAAAAATAATATATTATTAATTCTTCTCACTTATGTCTATTTATTATTGATGAACAAATATATACAAAACATTTATTATAGGTACATTTTACGCTAATACTTAACAATAAATAATCACATTTTCTGCATTTTTACAACTCATTTTGTCTTCAAATAAAGCTATTGATATTATGTCGATACATTGTTTATTCTTTGCTGAAAGATATTTGATAAATATATTTGCATAATTGATTCATTTTTTCAAGCTAAAATCAATTTCAAATTCACGCTACAAGTTGTTATTATTTATAATGAATTAATTGACAGCAATTGAACATCATTTACATCTAAAAGTTATCATATTTAATCAACAGGTTAGTTATCATACAATGTCAATAGATAAATGAAACTTCTCATCTATAGCTATATATGTGAGAATTGTATGTTAATACAAAGTATATAAGTTAAGCTATAATGTTGATATGATATTTATCAATAGAATACTAGTTTTGTTATAAACAGTATCAACAGGCTATTATATACATCATATCTTTTTTTTATTTTTAAATTCTATATTTATAAATATATGTATTGTTTAAAACTTTGGATATGACTGTTTTTAGTTAGACGGTTATATGTGTACTTGTAGTTTGTTCAGGGATATGCTAATTGATATAAC
>CAZSKF010000111.1:0-7520 GCA_964607405.1 uncultured Proteiniphilum sp.
CAGCGTGGCATCAACTTTTGCCTTCTGATGTTTCAGAGGGGCAAGTAAGATCTGCTCTCACGGCAGTATTAAAGAATATGTTCTCGGTTGACGGTAATTTTAATGAAGCTGGTTATTTGCAACTAGGCTTTGCAGGTCATCAGCCCGAAATTGCGGATGTTTACACCAATAATGGCAGTTTGTATCTCACTTCGGTAGGATTATTGCACTTGGGATTGCCTGCAGATCATTCATTTTGGACTGCACCAGCTCAAGATTGGACATCTAAAAAAGCATGGACTGGGCAACCCTTCCCTAGAGATGCGGCTTCAAGAAACTAAAAATAATTTATATATATGAAAAGGATATTCTTTTATATGCTATTTGCGATTGCCCTATTGACTAGTGGTTGTTCGCAAAGTGAAAATACTGAACCACAATCTATCAAGTCGGGAGAGTTGTGGCTTGATCAGAATGGTAATCATGTGAACGCTCATGGAGGGGGATTGCTGTATAGTAATGGTAAGTATTATTGGTTTGGTGAGCATAAGGCTGAAGATACCAACTCTGCACTGGTTGGTGTGACTTGCTATTCGTCTGAGGATTTGGCTTCTTGGGTTTATGAAGGTGTTGCCTTGTCTGTATCTGATGATGAGACTAGCGATATTGCCAAAGGGTCTGTTATCGAGCGCCCCAAAGTGATATTTAATGAAAAGACAGGCAAATATGTAATGTGGTTTCATCTCGAGCTTAAGGGACAAGGATATGCCGCTGCACGAACTGCCTTGGCTGTAAGCGATAATGTGGCAGGTCCATATCAATATATCGGCTCAAAGCGTGTTAATGCAGGCAAATTTCCCTTTGATATGTCACAAGAAGTTCAAAATACGCCTCTAGACCCTGATAAGTATAGTGAATGGTGGACACCTGAGTGGTATAAAGCAGTAGCTGACGGATTGTTTATTCAGCGTGATTTAGAAGGTGGGCATATGTCACGAGATATGACTCTTTATGTTGATGATGATGGCAAAGCATACCATATATATTCTTCTGAGGAAAATCTAACGCTGCATATTGCAGAACTTAATGATGATTATACAGATCATACAGGTAAGTATGTAAGGTTGGCACCGGGTGGCCACAATGAGGCACCTGCAATCTTCAAGCGTAATGGCACTTATTGGATGATTACCTCCGGCTGTACAGGCTGGGCGCCCAATGAGGCAAGGATGTTTTCGTCTCCTTCTATCTGGGGGCCTTGGGAACAACATCCAAATCCATGCGTGGGTGAGGATGCAGAGCTAACGTTTTATAGCCAAAGTACATTTATTCAAAAGATTCATGGCAAGGATGATGCTTATATTTTTATGGGAGATCGCTGGAGACCTGATCATCCTATAGATGGCAGATATGTGTGGTTGCCAATTCAGTTTGATAATGAAGTTCCGTTCTTGGAGTGGATAGATGAATGGAGCTTAGATTTCTTTGACAACAAATAATATTCAAGCTTTTGTATAATAAATACGGGTGTTCAGATTTTAAGTTCTGAACACCCGTATTTTATTTGTGATATATGCTTCCCTAAAACTTAAAAGAAAATCCTCCCATCACATTAAATCCTTGTGCGGGATATCCATACCAAATGTCATATTTCTGAAACAATAGGTTGTTAGCCTTTAGATTTACCGAAAACTGATTGCTTATTTGATAAACGGCTCCCAAGTTAAGGTCGTTTATGTTATCCATTTTCACATTCTCTCCTCCGTGATAGCTCCATCTGTCGGCAGCAAGATAATAATTGAGCGTGAATTTGAAATCATCAATTATTGTAAGATCGGCTCTTATATCGGCTTCAAATCCGGGTTTGTTCCACGCCTTTGCATTTTCATCATCTTTCATATTATAGAAATTCTTCTTTAGTGATATTGCGGCGTTTAGCGGGCTCCATATAGTTGTCTGGATTCTTGCTCCAATATGTGAATGTGTCATGTTGGCATATTTGGCTGACAAAAATTCATTATATGCATAAAAGCCGGTTGAAGGTGGCATTATTTCATTAAGTATCAAAAAATGCTCATCATCCGTGTGCTTAAATCCTCCAAATATGTCGAATCTAAACCCTTCCAGATTTGTTATTTTGGCTCCTCCTTCTATATCAACTATCGAAAATGAAGGTTTCACTATTTCGTTTGGAAGTATGTATCTTGATTCTTCAAACATATCTATAAAGTTGTTGCTGTCATATCCTCCTCCTATATTAAGATATAGCGGGGCGTATCTCAATTGAACGTTGGGAACAACTCTTATTTCTGTTTTGCCAACAATATGAAACAATACATCTGCACCCAGTCTTGCACTCCAGTCTAGTCCTTCAAAGTTTATGTAGGGCTTTGCGCCAACCAGTAAGTAGTTTTTGTGATCATTATTATATAATGCATTCAAGATGCTGCCATCAATACCAAAACCCCCTGCTCTGTCATTATATGATCTCAAAAAGCCAACTTCTGCTTCTATTTGGCTTCCTTTCATTGGGTCGTCATACAAAGACTGTCCATATTTATTTGAGAAGTTTTTGAAGTCCAAAAATCCTCTGTATTCAAATGGCGAATCTTTTGTTGGATCTAGTCCCAGTTTGATATTAAAAATACCTACTTGTTGATTTTTATTATCTAGTGCTCTTTCTGCACCCATTGTATTGCCATAATAGTTGAACGAGGAGTGAAGGTATGATACATCCGTGTTGATAGCAAATTTATCAAACATGTGTCCATATCTTATCAATCCCTGATTGTCCATAAACTTGGCCTTTGTTTTTGATTCCCAGCTGTCTTGAACATAGTTTATGTTGCCATTAGTAGAATTGTGGAAGAAGTTGACGGATAGTTTGTCATTATCATTGTCCAATATTCTATAGCCTATCTTTCCATCCATATTGGCATAATTTCCACCTGTAAAGTATAAATATCCTTTTTCGGTAGAGTAGGGTATTTCAGTATTGATGCTACCGGGTCGCGGTATCGCAATTTCAAGTGGAGGAACTGCGTTAACATTCCATGTAGAATAATTTGTGTTTGCTTTCTTCACCTCCGGTGCGCGAAGTGTGGGTAGCGAATTTATTTTGTTAGACTCCAGCAATGTGGGGTTAAAATCGCGCTCCAGCTCCAGCTGCCTGGTCAGCAGTGAGTCTTGCGACTGAGCATTCAATCCCGTTGCGAATATAAAACCGGCTGCTATTATAGAAAATATTTTTCTCATAATTTATTATATTTGATCTCAGTGAATCGTTTCTATTTTGATTTAGTTTAATCTTTCGTTTATCATTTGCTTAATGTCTGCTTCCTCACCCTTATAGTTGGTTTGTAAGCTTTCAAGGTATTGACGAGATTGAAAATCATCTCCCTTGGCTGCATAAGTATCCGATAGTACAATTAGTGCACGAGCCATCCAGTATTGGTGTGGAGTGCCTAGTTTCATAAACTCTTTAACTTGTGCTTCGGCTTTGTCGTATGATTGCCACTTAAAGTATGTGTCAGCAATAATAAACTGTGCCTCTGCTCCATATTTGCTTCTTGTATCTGATGCTATTGACTGGAAATCAGCCATTGCGCTTTCTACCTCTCTTGATTGTTGGTAGGCTTTGCCTCGCAGATACTTCACCTCGGTTATAGTTTCGGGCGATAGGTTGGCAGTGGCCAAAAGCTCAGTTGCCGCGCGTGCAGCCTCGTGATAGCTTTCTAGTTGAGTTTGTGTGCGCACCACACCAAGTAGTCCCGTTTGTTTATTTGCAATGTTTCTTGCCGATGCGGCCAATCTGGAGTAGTCGGCTAGTGCTTGTCTGTAGTTGCCAATCTCATACTCTGCTTTGGCAGTATAAGTTAGTGCATTTTCTAAAAACTTTGTGCTGCTTGCGTCAATCACCTTTCTGAAGTGGGGTTGTGCCTGTTGTGTATTTCCTTTTTCATCAGCTATCACACCAAGGTAATAATTTGCATCACTGCTGTATGCGCCATTAGGATATGATTGTACATATCTTCCAAGTGCAAGCTCTGCGTCAGCTTTGCTTCCTTTCATATATATTCCTTCTGCTGCCAGATAGGTAAGTGAGTCCTGGCGTGATGGGCTGATGCGCAATCCACCTGGTATTGAGTTTGCATAGCTAACGTATGTGTCTATGTCATTAATATCTCTATATACTGTTTCTAGCGAAATCATTGCACTTCGTGCATCGTCAGATCCGGGGAAGTTGCTAATTACATTTTTGTATGATGCTATACTTTGTTGAAACTGATTGTTGTTGTAATATAGTTGTCCTAGCTGCACTCCTCCCTGACTTGCAAGGGGGCTTTTGGGAAACTCGCTAACAAGTTTGTGAAGTGTTGTGATGGCTTCGTTTTCTCTTCCCAACATTGTTTGGGCTCTACTCTTTTCGTATAGAGCATCATCATAATATTGTGAGTTGGGGAAGCTTCTCATTAGATTATCCAGTGCGTCTATTTTTCCTTGATAGTTGCGTTGCAATCCCATCACAAAGGCTCTTTGATATGCTGCATAGTCGGCAGCTGCTGGGTTCACATTTGCAGCTTGTGCATAATATCCTTCAGCCTCAGAGAAGTTTCTGTTGAAGTAGTAGCTATCTCCAATTCTGTTTAGTGCATCTGCATATTCAGGTCGCTTGTTGTCCGATTCGGTAGATATATATTGTCTGAAAGAATTAACTGCCTGTGAATATTGTTGTTGTTTAAATCTGCTATATCCCAAGTTATACCACCCAAGGGCATAGTTTTCGTCGCTTGAGTTTGCTACCTGCGTAAACTGATTAAAGTCAAGTGCCGCATTGTTGTAGTTGCCCATTCTGTAATAGGTTTCTCCACGCCAATAGTATGCATTGCTTTTGGCTTTTGGGTTGTAATTGCCCATTGCAATACTATTGTTAAATTGCTGAATTGCTTTATTCATGTCTCCATTAATAAAGTCTTGTGCACCCAGCTGAAATAATATCATTTGCTTTGCTTCTAGTATTCTATTGCCGGGGCTGCTAATTCTGTTAATAGCGTTTAGTGCCGCTGTATAATCTTTGGTTGTAAGAAAAGTTTCGGCCAATATATCATTTACCTGATTGGTATATTGAGACGATGGATACTCTCTGAGGAAGTTCTCAAAAAGGGTTATCGATTCGCTAAATACGGAGAAGTTTGTTTCGTGTGCCAGCAGTGCGTAGTTAAACATTGCAGTTTCTCGCACTTGTGGATTGAAGTTGTCGCGTGCTGCAGCTTCAAACGACATTTGTGCCGCTTGTTTTTGATTTGTTTTCAAAAACGAGTACCCTAATTGCAATTGTGCATTCTGAGCTAGTTCGTCTCTTTCTCCGGTAGCTTGTTGAAACATCCTGATGGCGTCGCTATATTTTCCGGTTTCTCTGTATGACTGACCAATATAGTATGCATCACCTCTAAGTATATTATTTGTGCCTGCCATATATCTTTCATAATGCGAGATGGCTTTGCTGCTCATTCCCATTCTGTAGTAGCTGTTTCCCAAAATACGATTTATCTCTGTATTATGTTTGCTGTTTGGAAATCTGGTGATAAACGATTCCGAAAGGCTTACTGCTTGCTCTTGCTTGTTGTCAAAAAAAGCTGCTTGAGCGGTGTAAAATGCAACCTCTTCGCTATATTCAGGATTGTTGGCCAATCGCTGAAATCTGTTTATGGCGCTTTGATAATTGCCATTTGTGTAGTCGATGTATCCATAATAAAAATCGGAAGCTTCATGATATTTCTTACTATTTTGAGACAATAGTCCAAACAGGCGTGCAGCTTCTTCTTTGTTGCCCACTTGCATGTTTGCATATGCCACTCTGAAGCTAAAATCTTCTTGGTCGGCATACGACAGATAATCAAGGTCTGCATCTTCAAACCAGAATTTGGCATCTTCCCATTGCTTGTTGTCAAAGTACCACGAACCTATAAGAAATGCTATTTGGTTGCGATAAATTGATTTGGGCGTTTCGTTCCACATTTTATTAAGCAGTTCCAAGCTTTCTTTCTCTCCTCTCTTGAATGAGGATACTGCCAGCATGTATCTTGCTTCTTGTTTTAGAGTTTCATTTTTGCTTTTGGCTATATACTTCGATAGTATATCCTGAGCTCCGGCATAATTTTCAGCCAAAAACATCTCTTTTCCTTGATTGAATAGTTGTTCGGGTTGAAAATTATAAGCTGTTTGTTGTGCCTCAAGTGGTAAGGTCAGCACAGTGGCAATAAATGCCATTATTAAAATAATTTTTTTCATATTTTGTGTATGTATTTCTTTTCTATTTTAGATGTGACTACAAATATACTTATTGGTTTATCTTAATTGTTCATCGTTATAACATTTTCATAGAATATAAGTTGACTAGCCTGTTTTACTCTTCTACCGTTTGGTTTAGAAATTGAATAAATGGGTATGCTTTCTTGGCAAGCGTTGCCATTTTCTTCACAAATTCTTCTTGGCTCAAATCCATTGCATCTCCCAGTTGATGATTAATCATGTAGTGCTTTACCTTTAATAGTTCGGGCTCTGCAAAGTCTTTTGGAAATCCTGCGGGTATTCTCTTTAGTTTGTCTTCTTCATACAGTCCGTCGGCAAATGCTGACTGAAAATCTTTGTCTGATCTAATCTTTGTCAGCTCATCATAATTGTGCACCACGCTCCATCTAAGTTTTTTGAGCATCTCGGGCTCGGGTCGCCATATGCCGGCCGAAAAATATGCTTGTTCTGCATCTACGTGGATGTAATAACCTGCATACTTGCTTTTCCATCCTAGCGGATATGATATAAACCCCGAAAACTGCTGTTTGTAGGGGCGTTTGTCGTATGAGAATCTTACGTCTCTATATATTCTAAACACACACTCCTTTGGCGTGGCGTTTAGTATTCGTGTATCAAATTTTCCTATCTCTAATATTAATTGCTGAATTATATCATCAAATTGAGATTTGGCAGACTGGTATAGCTCTTTGTTTTCGTTAAACCACTCTCTATTATTATTGATGCCTAACAGCGATATGAAGTTTACTATATTGTTCATTGTTTGATAAGTAGTTATTTTACTGCAAATATAACTCTTTTAGCTTAATGGTTTTATTATATTGAGTAGCAGGCTCTATTTATTTAGAATATATAAGTTTTTTGGAATCTAATATAGCCTTTAGTGTATGTAGATAACACCATAGAATTGCCACTTGTTAACAAAGTGTATAATTCATAATTCTAGTTAAGAGATGTGCTTGCCCAAATGTTGGAGAAATCACGATTGGCCAAAAGTTTTGCTTTCCAGAAGTGGGTTGGGCATAATTTCGTGATTTATTGGTTTCCCAGAAGCGAGAAGGTCTATAATTTCTATACAAGATAATTATCCAAAAGGAGAATGGTCCATAATTTTGAGCTAAAATACCTTTTCAAACGAAGTTTGGCACCTAATTTATTGTGAGATGGCCAACCAAGAAGTGGTTTTGCCTCATTTTGGAAATTACGACACTTTCCAGATGTGGAAAGTG
>CAZSKF010000112.1:0-7405 GCA_964607405.1 uncultured Proteiniphilum sp.
TTTTATTTCTTTTACCTTTTTTAGATGAGAAATATAAACGTAAACTGTAACTTTGTCTTAAATAAATTCAGAATCATATATCAGCTATAATATTACTTTAAGATATAAATGGAAAAAAAGACTCGACAGAAAAAAACAAATACAAAGATTGTGGAAAAAACAATGATTGTGCCGGAGTATGGCAAACTGCCCCCACAAGTGCAAGAACTTGAAGAGGCAGTGTTGGGTGCTCTGATGCTCGAAAAGGATGCATACTCAATCGTTGGAGAAATATTAAGGGCAGAGAGTTTTTATAACCCTATGCATAATCTTATTTTTGATGCCATTCAAGGATTGGCTGTTCAGCAAAAGCCTGTCGATGTACTTACGGTAGTTGAGGAACTAAAACGTCGTGGCGAACTGGAGTCTGCCGGTGGAGCTGTTTATGTAGCCGAACTATCAGGAAAGGTAGCATCAGCTGCGCATATAGAATATCATGCCCGTATTATTGCCCAGAAATACTTGGCACGCGAACTAATTAACTTTTCGTCGGATGTAACGCAAAAAGCCTTTGACGAAACTGTTGATGTGGACGACCTAATGCAAGAAACAGAAGGCCGCCTGTTTGAAATGTCGCAGCGAAATGTGAAAAAAGATGTTATCCAGATTAATCCCGTGATAAAAGAGGCTATGGAGAACATTCAGATTGCTGCAAATCAAAAAGACGGAATGAGTGGCCTTGCCACCGGATTTGAAGAGCTTGATAAGCTAACACACGGATGGCAAAGATCTGACCTTGTGATTATTGCTGCAAGACCCGCTATGGGAAAGACCGCCTTTGTATTATCAATGGCTAAAAACATGGCAATCAATTATGAATATCCCGTGGCTGTGTTCTCGCTTGAGATGGCAAATGTGCAGCTGGTAAACCGTCTTATCGTGAACGTATGTCAAATTAAGGGTGAGAGCATTAAAAGTGGTCGATTAACATCAGACGAGTGGGAGAGACTGGACGTAAAGATTAAGGAATTGTATGATGCCCCAATCTTTGTGGATGATACTCCCAGTTTATCTGTCTTTGAGCTTAGAACAAAAGCACGCCGACTGGTCCGCGAGCACGATGTGAAAGTATTGATAATTGACTACTTGCAACTTATGAATGCCAGCGGGATGAACTTCGGCAGCAGGGAGCAGGAGGTAAGTATGATATCTCGATCTCTTAAAGGATTGGCCAAGGAATTGAATATCCCAATTATTGCACTGTCGCAGCTTAACCGTGGTGTGGAAAGCAGACAAGGAAACGAGGGCAAGCGACCACAACTTGCCGACCTTCGTGAGTCGGGTGCTATTGAGCAAGATGCCGATATTGTATGCTTCATTCACCGTCCCGAGTATTATAGAATAACAGAAGATGACATGGGCAATTCATTAATTGGCGTTGCCGAGATAATAATAGCCAAGCACCGTAACGGACCAACAGGTATTGCCAATATGAGATTTGATAATGAGTATGCAAGATTTGAAAACTTAAATGCAAACAGAGTTAGCTCGCAAAGCTATGTAGAGATACCATCTCGTATGAATGTGAAACCGGATAGTGCGCCTATGGAGCATGCCGCCGATTTCTTATCAAACTCAGGAAACCAGGAACCACCATTCTAATAAATTAATAATCATGCAGAAGAATATAATTTCAAAAATAAGGAATATAGTATTGTTGGCTTTATTACTGACCACAGTATCTTGCTCCGGCGTGAGCTCTGATGCAAAGAAGGCAGCAAAGCTAACTAATAAATCGATTGAAAAAACAAATCAGTTGAAACTCAAGGATGCTGAGAAGCTATACAACCAATCGCGAGAAATAATTGAAAAGTACGAAACTCATAAGAAGAGAGACAAGTTCTATCAAATATATATTGAGCATCGCGATAAGGATAAAATTAAACCCTTGGAAGGTGCAGAGTCTTAGAAATCAGAGCACCACATTGTTTGAATTACATTAGGCAAATTTTTTAACTGGATTTTATTTAGTATTTTTGCCATTTCTCGTTTATATCAAAAACAAATTATCAATTAAATGAATACATCTCAGTTGATGAGAAGAGTTGTTTTACTCTTTATTTTAGTGCTATGCTTTGCTAATATCAGCGCAGCACAAAACACCACATACAATAAAGTAACAAGAAACGGTCAGACATATTATATATATAAGGTGAAGACCGGCGAAGGACTTTATGCAGTATCCAGGACCTTTGGTGTGCCCGTGGCTGATCTCATAAAGATTAATCCCGGAACGGAAAATGGCTTGAAAAATGGGCAAGAGTTGCTTGTTCCAGCCCTTAGCGAAATCAAAGAGATAATAGAAGTTAAGCAGAATAGAGTTTTGCAAGACGGATCACAATCAAATGTTTTTCAGCACACAGTTACTAGAGGCACAACTCTGTTTAGTATTTCGCAAATGTATAATACAACAGTTGCCGAAATCAAGCGTGTCAATCCCGGTTTGACAGATGATATAAACGAAGGTCAAGTCATAAACATTCCCCAACAAAAAATAAGTACCCCTACTTCCGAGGAGAATTATTTGTTTCACACCATTCAGCCCAAAGAGACATTGCACTCAGTTTCCAGGCAATATTCTCTGAAACCTGAAGACTTGATGAATGCAAATTCCGGATTATCAGTAGAAACATTTCAGATAGGAAAGATAATTAGAATACCCACACATGTATCCAATTTCTCAACGCAACAGTCAGATGTAAAACTGAATAACGAAATATATAAGGTAAAAAAGGGAGAGAATCTATTTTCTATTTCTCAAAAGTATGGTCTTAAGGTAAGTGATTTGCAAGAAGCAAATCCACAAATAACAGGAACCGACGTAAAAGCCAATTCAGAAATTATAATCCCATTGAAAGGCAAAGTAGATGAAAATCAGCTAATGAGCGAAATAGATGCCGACAGATTGTTGAGCAATATAGCACCAGAAATTAAAGCAAATGTAATAAGAGTTGGGTTGCTGCTACCATTCCTTGATAAGACTGACAATCAGCACTACCGCCTGCAAGAATATTATGAAGGATTTGCAATGGCAGTAGAGAAAATGAAAAGAGCAGGAGCAAATATTGAATTATATGTGTTTGAAATAGGCACAAAAGCAAAACTAGAAAGTCTGCTAGGAACAATGGAGATGCAACATTTGCACCTAATAATAGGAGGAATGACAGACGAACAAATAGGAATCATATCTAAATTCTCGCAAAAGAACAACATTAAATATGTAGTTCCATTCTCTTCACGCAATAACGAAGTATTGAATAATGACAAAATATTCCAAGTAAATACTCCACATCTTTATCTTTATGCCAAAGCATCAAGCGTGTTCACTGAACAGTTTAGAGACAAGAATGTGATACTAGTGAATGTGCCACAAAAAACAGACAAGGCAGACTTCGTTACGATTCTAAAATCAGATTTGAAAAGAAATAATATAAGTAATAGTTCAGTAACGCTAAATGATGATTTCTCTAGCAACCTATTGCCGTTATTAAGTAAAGAAAAAGAGAATATTATTGTGCCCACAAGCGGAGACTCAGGGGCGCTAAAAGATATTATGCACACACTCTCAGAAGTGTATCAAGAGGATGCCGAGATAGTTACAAGATTGTTTGGATACCCCGAATGGCAAACCTTTGCATCAGACATCAAAAAACTAATGCACTTTTTTGGTACCTATTTCTATTCTTCTTTCTACGTGGATAATAACAACCCCGCCACACGACAATTCACTCAAGATTTCAAAAAGTGGTATGGACGAGATCTAATTAATACCTTCCCTCAGTACGGAATGTTTGGATACGACACAGGACTATATTTCCTAAATGCAATCTACAGAAACGGACTAAACTTTGAGAAAGACGTTGAGCAAATCAGTTCATCAGATGCACTTCAGTTTGCATTCAACTTTGAGAGAGTCAACAACTGGGGAGGATTTATAAATTCAGGATTATTCTTAATCCATTTCGATAGCGAAGGCAGAGTTCAAAAGATTAATAAAAGCAGATAATGAAAAAGCTACTTTCATATACTCTAGTAATGATAATCTCTTTGGGCAGCACATTTGCTCAAAAAAAGATTTTTGATAAAGAATATTATATTGGCTTCAATGGCGGAGGAATGTCCTCTTCCATTGATTTCCAGCCAAGCAAATCTCAAATCACAAATTTGGGAATACAAGGAGGTGTAACTGCAAAAGTAATTACTGAAAACCATTTGGGATTGCAACTCGAAATCAACTATTCTCAAAAAGGATGGTCAGAAGAATTCGAACCCGAATCAGACTACGAATATACACGCACACTACATTATGTAGAAATGCCATTTATGACACACATATACTTCGGCAATAAAACACGATTTGTAATAAACGCAGGTCCCCAAATAGGATACATGTTTGGAGATGCCACCTCAATGAGCAATTCATTTAAGAAGTATCTTGAAGATATGACAGCAATATCGCCCGATGAACCAGCAATAGCACAATACAATAGTCAATTAAAAAGGTTTGACTACGGAATAGCCGGTGGAGCAGGCATGGAACTAAAAACCGGCATAGGAAACCTACAGTTAGAAGGAAGATATTACTTCGGGCTGGGAGATATTTTTGAAAACCGCAAATCTAAGAACAATATCTTCAACCGATCCGCCAATCGCAACATCATAGTAAAGCTAACATACTTCTTTCAAGTGAAATAAAAGCTACATTCGTAGCATAATTTGCACAATCAAATAATTTGTATTACTTTTGAACAAAATTACATGTAGATATGTTCATATGTTTGATTTGATAAGATGAATACAATAAAATTTGAAATAGATACAAAGAGTTTCGATAAGGCGCAGTTTGAAGAAGCGGCTTACATACTTAAAGCATTAGCTAATGAAATCAGGCTAAGCGTGATAGCTCTGCTCACAGAGGAAGAAGAAAGAACAGTTTCGGACATGATGGAAATCATTAAGTGCGAACAATCACTGCTTTCTTATCACCTCACTGATATGCGAGCAAAAGGAATATTGAATATGCGCAAAAGCGGTAAAAACTGTTTTTATTCTATCAAGAATAAGCGAGTGGTTGAGATGCTATCGTGTGTGGTAGGATGCAAAAAGAATAATGCAGTATAAAATGATACAAATCTTTTTGCAAAAATATTGGACCAAAGCTGCAGGCATAATCATTGGTGCAGTAGGAGGATATCTCTATTATAAATATGTGGGCTGTGTAAGCGGAACGTGCCCGCTAACATCCAATCCTTGGAGTATGATAATATACGGCTCACTGATGGGTATGTTACTGTTTGATATGATAGGCATAAAAGCCGGAAAGAAACAGGACAATAAATCCGCAAAAGAAGACAATGAAATAAATAATTAAAAACAAAATGAAGATTAAACTATTACTTCCAGCTGTGATGGCACTAATGCTAACAGTATCCTGCTCAAACAACAATGCAAAAGATACCAATACAGAAAATGGCGTGACAACCGAAATAAACAATGAAACAGAAATAAAATCAAATAATAAAACAATGGCAAAGACAATTAATTTAACAAGAGAAGAGTTCCTGGAAAAAGTAGCTAACTACGAAGAAAACCCACAAGAGTGGAAATATTTAGGTGACAAACCCTGTTTGATCGACTTCTATGCAGACTGGTGCGGACCATGTAAAGTGGTAGCTCCCATCCTTGAAGAACTTGCAGGCGAATATGGAGACGATATCTATATCTATAAAGTAGATACAGAAGCAGAACAACAACTAGCAGCAGATTTTGGTATCCGCAGCATTCCGTCACTACTTTTTGTGCCAATGGATGGACAACCACAAATGGCACAAGGAGCACTTCCAAAGGATGCACTGAAAGAAGCAATTGGAAGCGTACTTCTAAAAAACTAATTTGACAATGGATAAAATGTTTATCGAAAGCAAAAGCAAGTATGGTTTTGATCAAACCATCGAAAAGCTAAACGAGGCAATTGCCGAAGGCGGATGGAGAGTGCTACACACTCACAATCTGCAAGAGACAATGATAAAGAATGGCTATGACGATGTATTGCAAACAAAGGTAATAGAGCTTTGCAATCCACAGCTTGCCCACAAGTTGCTGTCAGACAATTCTATGAGAATTTATTCAAATATGATGCCTTGCCGAATGTCGGTTTATGAGCTGGCAGATGGTGCCACCTACGTATCGCGAATGAATACTAAAATGCTATCTATGCAAATAGGCGGCAAAGTAGAAGAAGTGATGGGAGGAGCATTTCAGCAAGCCGAAGATTTCGTAAACAAAGTAAGCGAATAACATTCCTAATCAGAAATAACTAAAAAAGAGGGTTTAACTTCAGTGTTAAACCCTCTTTTTCGTCTGCACATGGTGAGTGACTTACTTTTTTCTGTTTCTCCTTATCTCACCAGGAGTTTCTCCAATCCTGTTGACACAAAAATGATACAGATGCGAAGCACTTGAGAAACCAAGCTTCGCAGCAATCACAGCGAATGGAAGATTTGTATTTCTTAGTTGTTGCATCACATCCCTTTTCTTAATCTGTAGCAACCACTGTTTGGGCGTAGTACCCAGGTTCTTTTGAAAATGCCTTGTAAAAGTCTTACTCGAATTAAAGCCACACTTTTCAGAAAACTCCTCAACCGACTCCACACCCTTATAGTTAGAAAGAACAAGCTCTATAAAGTTATCCTCATCCGATTTAAACTCAGACACATTTACTGCAAGCACATTCTTCTTCTTGGGGCTATATATTACTCTTTCCTTTCCGTTAGCAAAATGCACCACAACCTTTTCCACGTTGCTTAGTATTTCGTCCTTTTCCTTGTATAGATATTCGTTCATGTCTCAGTTTTTTTAATTATTTCATTAATAGTTTGCCAATGCTACCGTTTGCATCTACAACCGCTATGGGGTAACGTCTGCAGGCTTGCAAACGGTAGCTGCCATTGGCAAATCTTGTCTGCCGGTGCGTCTCCGGCAGACGGGAGTGTATTATTAATATTCTATTTCACCATCACACGTTTGCTCTCATTAATTGTTTGTCCGGCCACTTTCACCAAGTATATTCCGGTATTAATCTTATAAGAACCACCAATCATCTGAGTAACCCCCTCGTTAACAGCAATCTTAACCACCATTTTGCCCGAAGCATCATATATAGTAGCCATACATTTCTCATCGCTATTATTAGTAATACCAATTTGATTATTAACGGTAAATACCTCAATGATTGAATTTCCCAGCTCCTGTTTACTCATATTCTCGTTGGCAATAGTCACCACTTTAAAACGATCAGCCACCTCGCCCGACACACCCGCCACACTATATTCCGCAAGATTGCGAATAGGGTAGGCACGTCCCGTAA
>CAZSKF010000113.1:0-1894 GCA_964607405.1 uncultured Proteiniphilum sp.
TGTCGGCCTTTTGAAAGAAATGCGAACCAGTCCACACACCCGCCACAATAAGAAGAACCGACAATACGGCTACAGAATATCTCACAAAAGCATTCTTGCCACTATACAAGTCACTCTCCTTCATGCTCAGTTCAATTCTTGACCATAGCATATCCGAACGCTGGGCCGTATCGGCCTTATCATTAAGGCGCACAAACCTCAATATATTGCGCGCATATGCTATATCCTTTGCCTCGGCAGGATTATTATCAATGTAGTCAGTCCAAAATGCATCCAATTGAGGTGTAGAATCTAAACACCACAACACGAAACTCTCATTTTTCAAGAATTTATCTGCTGATTTTGTCCTTTTGTTTGAATACATTTTTATCTGTTTTATTTAAATACGCAGGAATGCGATTTTATACCCCAAAAAATAGGCTTAAAAACATTAAAGCAATTTAATGATGTACATATTATATCATTGCGGCACACAAATGCACCACAACAACACACACTGATAACCCTAATAATATTATAATTGAATTTTAAAACCTAAACAACTGACTAATAATAAACGAAAGAAGAACATGCACAGGCTTTATGTGAAAGTTTAGACGCAACTTCTCGATGGCTCGATACACCAGTTTTTGCGCCGCCTTGGTTTTGATATTAAAATGACTTGAAATTTCGTCAAACGATCTGTTCAACGTATATCGCATATATATCGCCTCGCGTTGCTTGCCGGTGGGGCTGTTCATCATTTCCTGAAGCGTTTTTATAATCTCTTCCCTCTCCTCTTGTTCCTCTATCAGTTCCAAACCGCTCACATCAAGCAGGAAGTCGTGCTCGTTTATCTCCTCTATCTTTTCAAAATTAACTACACGGCGCTTTGACGATCTGATTTCATTCTTGAGGCACGTCAACAAATAATACTTCTTGTTTTCGCTGTTCCACAAGTTACTGTCGTTTTCGTATAGCGACAAAAACACATCGTGAATGGCATCCTCCACCTGCTCTTGATCTAAACCAAAAGCCAAGCCGTATGAGTACATATCTCTACCATACGTTTCATAAAGCCACTTATATTTTCGATGTTTATTATTCACTATTCTGTTTACGCGGATAAACGCCAATCACATTCTATCACAAAGATAGCTGTTAGTTACATTTTAACACTTGATGTCTGTTTATTTTATATAAGTGGCAAATATAAAATAAATATATGTGCAATTTAGAAGCATAAATCACAAATCTACTAGAATTAGTATTCTTCAACGGAACTTTAACCTATATTCAGTCATTGCATCGCTACACATTAGTATATATATAAGCCATCCCAAAAGTGGGAACAGAAGCACACGAGTGATTGAATAATCTACAAAGTATATAACGCATCATAACCAAATGGAAAAGTGGCAAACAAAATATTGGTTTACCCATCTTCAAACGAAAATGCCCAACAAAACATTGGTTTCACCTCAAACGGAGAGGCGAAATATAAGAAACTGGTGTTTTTCACTACATATCCCACCCCCTATGCCGTGTCACACATGTTGAATTTAACATATCCGACCAAAAATGTGCCCAATCACATATTGGTTTACCCATCTTCAAATGAAAATGAGGCAATAAAACTATTTGTTTTCTCATCTTCAAACGCCGAAAGGGTGACAAACATATGGTTTTTGCATTTTCGGTTGCGTTTTTGCTAAAACCACATGTGGTTTTACCATCCGCAGAATTTTTTTTGCAAAACCCATTAGTGTTTTTTAAGTCCTCAGTTTTTTGATGCCTTTTCATTAGTGTTTTTTTACATCTCGGATTGCAGGAAGGTAAAACCACATGTGTGAAAGTGCTTCCGCAAACGATTATGTGATTTTACACATGTGGTTTTTGCATTTTCAAAAAAGGA
>CAZSKF010000113.1:1994-7329 GCA_964607405.1 uncultured Proteiniphilum sp.
GAGATATGATAAAACACAGATTTATTTTAGCTTTTCTTATTATAAGTACCAGCATTTGTGCACAAATAAGAATTGAGGGAAATTTAAGCAATAGGTATGCCAAGTTTTCACAAATAGAAAACATTGACAAATCTATACTTGAAGTAATATATGAATATAATGTTAAGGATATTAGTATTGATGAAACACAAACCTATTTTGATATATTACAATTGGGAAATCTATTCTCAAAGTACTTCGCTTATCCAATTTATCAAATAGACTCAGTCATATATAAAAAAGACATAACAAAGATAACAATACAAGAATCGGGAGAAATCTATCATCATTATGGGCACTCATCTGCTTCATCTCACATGATTATCAAAGATAAAACTACTGGAGAGTTAAGTTTTTACGACCGAATATTTACAGATAGCTATGTGTATAATGATGAAGTGAATTTTAAATGGTCATTGATTAACGAAACAAGAAACGTTTGCGGATATTCATGCAAGAAGGCAACAACAAAATTCAGAGGTCGCCAGTGGACAGCATGGTACTCATCTGAAATACCTCAAAGCGACGGGCCTTGGAAGTTCTCCGGACTGCCAGGACTAATTCTTCAAATAGAAGACGAGGACAAAGAGCATTTTTTTACTGCAATTTCTATTCGCAACTCAAACGAAGATATCTCTCTAACAAAAAGGAGCTATTTTACAACAAATCGCCAACGTTTCAACAAGCAAATAAAAGAATATAAAACTAATCCTGCAACTGTTATCTCTGGAAGCCAACTAGCACCAAAAGACAACGCAGGCAATGAAAAGCCTATAGCTAAACGAGCTTTATTTTTCAATCCTATTGAATTAGAATAACGAAAAAGCATTACACGTATGAAGTTGAGCCACGTTCGTTATGTTTTGTTATTAGCATTACTTTTTTCCCTTCCACTTAGTGCACAGATTGTTATAAGGGGAAATATCAGTGATGCTGAAACTAATGAGCCTGCTCAAAACGTAATTATAAAAGTGTATAGCGCTACTGATTACGACAACATTATTAGTTATACCGTTTCAGACAGGAAAGGTAATTACACCTTAGAGTTTCAAACAACAGAAAAAGCTATTGTATTGGAATTCTCGATGCTGGGATACGAAACATTCAAACAAAAGGTTAAGGCTGAATCAACAATTATAAATCATCAATTAAAATTCTCATCACAACTACTGAAGGAAGTAACTATTAAGGCACCACCCATTTCATCGCGAAACGATACTATAAACTATAACGTTTCAGCTTTTATATCTCAGTCTGATAGAAATGTGGAGGATATCTTACGAAAACTTCCGGGCATAACTGTTCAACAAAACGGACAAATAGAATATCAAGGAAAACCAATAAACAAATTTTATATAGAGGGATTAGATATGCTGGAAGGTAGATACAGCCTTGCGACTAAAAACATTGCAGCAAATCAGATCACATCCGTTCAAGTTTATGAAAATCACCAACCCATTAAACTGCTAAAAGGCATTGACTTCTCAGAAAACGCTGGGCTCAACATAAAACTAAAAAACAAAAAGATGAGTCGTCCTGTAGGAAATATGCTTATTGGGGGTGGAGGAGGAAATGACAACCAAACTCTTTATCGCACCGAAGTATTTGGATTCATGGCCAACATGCAACAACAGATTCTATTTTCAGCAAAAGCTAATAATAGCGGGATAAGCTCACATGCCGAGCTGGCAAGCCATTACAATGCAAGTGGTAGAACCATTAAAGCTGATGAATATATCAGTGCTCTACCATTTGTGGTTCCAATGCAAATAGCTATGCGCACAAAGAAGACTACTGATCTGTCAGCATCAATCAACACAATAAGAAAAATTGATGAGCATTCAAACATTAAACTTAATATTCTCTATTCAAAAGAGCAGAAATCATACCTAAGAAGCAGTACATCTTCTTATTTTACAGGGATTAATGCAACTGTTATACAAGAAGAAATCAAAGCTGAAGATACTGAGAATAAAGTGTCGGGAATGACTGTATATGAAAAAAATAAAGACTCCTTATTTATAAAGAACACAACAAATGCTGAGTTTTATTTTGGTTCTGCACATGCTGACATTATAATGAATACTGAAAAGATGCAGGATTTCAGTATAAAGAAAATGACGTTTAATAATAACCTATCACTTATTTGGAGAAAAAGAAAGAATGTATATAATATTCAATCACTGATATTGGGTGGGTTTATGCCACAAAGCAAGCTATACGTCCTAAACCCAGACAATTCCAAACTAGCATCTCAAGATAATTCAGGCAAACTATTATACACTAGAACATCTTCGTCTTTCATAAAAGGGTTTAACGCAAACTCAAACTTATCTATAGACTTAATGGTTGAAACTGAATATGATAAAATAGAAACTCATCTTAACAATCAATCAGAAAAGATTCAAACCAATAATAATAATTCGGGCTATAAAATAATATCAACACTTAACCCTGCATATAGCTACGACAAAGGCCGTATAAGAGTAAAAATAAACACCCCTTTAGAACATATTTCCATAAAATATAGAGACATATTATCTACAGAGGAATTTGTACATAACAAGCCATTTATCAGTCCGGGAATCCATAGTAGATACATTATTAACCCTGCATTATTTATTACAGCCTCTGCTAAAATAAGTCAAACTACGGGAGATATAACTTCATTTGTAGTAAACCCTATACAAACAGCCTACAACCGCATTCAATATACAGAGTCAGGAATATTGGCACATAGAAAAAATACTATTTTATCTATGGGATATGATTATCGAAACACAATGAATGGAGTTTTTTCATCCTTTACCACTCATTATAGCAGAACAAGAAAAAACACAATCAGAGGTAACAACATCTCTAATGACAGCATAATTTCATCATTAGCAACAGGAATAAAAAACTATTCTCATAATTACGTGTCTAATCTATATCTGGCAAAGAACTTTCAAGAACTACGCACCACCATAGCTTTAACCAGTAACTACACATACTCTAAGAATAAAAAGATAAGACAAAATCAGCAAATCAATTATACATACAACATCTTTGCATTAACACCATCCGTTAATGTCAGAGCAGTCAGCTGGTTGTCATTAAGACTACAAAACCCGCTACAGGTATTTACCCAAATCATAAATGACAATTCTTTATCACCAAAATCAAGACTATTTAATTGGGCTGCCAACATAGATATATCGTTGCTCCCGCATGAAAAAATCGAACTATATTACCTCTTGGATTATAAAAACAATCAGGTAGCAGGTTATAAAAATAGAGAGCAATGGGCTTTTATGGATGTAGGAGTGAGATATCAACCTACAAAAAGAATAGAATTGGAGCTGAGATTGCAAAATATAACCAATATAAAAGTATATACTATCACCAATTATCAAGAAGGAGATAAATTCACAACTGATTATTACTTGCGTCCATTCAATGGTATGATAAACTTTAAATATTCATTTTGAAACTATGCAAAACACAACCAACGTTTAAATTTTTAGGGTATGCATCTTTATAATAAATACAAATAGGAACAATAGACTTATTATATCACGATACACTAACAGAATCCTTATTAATTGCTCACAAAGCATTGATACTTAGCCATACTCAAAAGGGAGGTTGCAACTCATAACTTACAAATTAATTAAGACAAGAGCTCCGCAGGGAAATAACAAAGCCTCATACTAACAAAAAAGGACCGCCCCGAAATAAAATTCGAGACAGTCCCCCCTAAAAACCATACCATAGTCAAGACTACTTTTTCTTTCTCCTCTTAATTTCAGTTTCAATCATACTCAGTTCCCTGCTCGACTGACCCTTAACGGAGGTATTTTCCTCGGCACGCCTAAACAAATAAGGCATCATAGTTTTGACCTCGCCATATGGGATATATTTTACAACATTATAGCCCCTTTCGGACAAATTGAATGTAATATGATCGCTCATGCCATATAACTGTGAGAAATATATGGACGGATGATCCCTTGGAAGATTATACTCATCAATCAATGTGGCAAGCAACTGCGTGCTATCCTCATTGTGAGTAGCCACCATAAAGTCAATAGTGTCAATATTATTCATAAAATAGCGAATCACATCATCAAAGTCCTTGTCAGTGGCAGGCTTGTCGGCATGAATGGGCGATGGATATCCGATAGACTCGGCACGTGCGCGCTCAATCTCCATATATGCACCGCGCACAATCTTGAGCCCAAACTTAAAGCCCTTTTCAAGTGATATCTTGTGATGCTCCTTCAATCTCTTTATGGCATCGTGCCTATACATCTGATAAGTGTTTTGAACAATAGCCTTCTTGCCATTGTATTTCTCCATCATCTCCAGCACCATATCATCCAGCACGGGTTGAATCCACGAATGCTCGGCATCTATCAGCACCGGCACACCCAGCTCAAAGCCACGCTTAAATATTTTGTCAACCCTGTTATACACACGGTCAAACTCGGCCTGCTCTTCGGCAGTAATCTCCACCTTATCACTCATCTTTGCCAAAAGCAAAAACCTGCCAATGCCTGTAATCTTGAAAGCACTGAAAGGAATATTCTTATTGCCCTGTGCAAGCTCAATGGTTCTAATCACCTCATCGCAAGTGGCATCAAACAGTTCGTCCTTCTCCTCACCCTCCACCGCAAAGTCGAGAATGGCGCCCACATTGCGCTGAGCCAGACGGTCTATTGTTTTAAGACAATCATTAATGGACTCGCCACCCACAAAGTGACGATAAATAGTGGAACGAATAATACCCTTAATAGGAAGATGCAAAGCAAACGACAAATTAACTGCCTGCTTGCCAAGCTTCACCATAGTGTTATTATTCATCACCTGAAACAGCATATGAGCTTGACGAAGCTCGCCGCTTGATTTATTTTTGAACGCAACCTCAGTGTTGCTAAAATCGATTTTATTTTGTGTAGAATGCATATTTGTAAAGTAAAAGCATTTAGATTTTCCACAAAAATAAGATTAATTCTCATTTAACAAAATGTTTAATGCATATTTATTTCCATAATATATACAAACAAAACCAATTTATGGACAAAAAGGTCTATAATCAATGTTTGCAGATAATAATATCAACAACCAAGCAGGATAATTAACACATATAAAAATGATTTGTGAACCAAGTTTCCTCTTTTTTTTGTAAGTTTGTGCTACTTAATAGAATATACAAACCATAAAATACAACATTATTTATGCCGAAAGGAATTTATAGATTACCAAGTATTAAAAATGAACCCGTATTGAGCTACGCTCCGGGCACAGCAGAAAG
>CAZSKF010000114.1:0-7202 GCA_964607405.1 uncultured Proteiniphilum sp.
TAGTTCTCATCAAGAATTTTCCATAAAGCATCAAAATTGCTGTCCGGACTATTATCAAAACTCACATCGTCACAACTAACAACAAAAAAAGGGATTATAAATAAAAGCAGATATTTTCTCAAAAAATTCATATTACTAAGGGATAAGCAGTGAGTTGAACTCATTAAAAGTTCCTCGATAAAAGTTTAAATCTATATGTCCGATTGCGCCATCCAATTCGCCGGTATGCGAAAACTGCCATATTTGCCAGTGACTATGATCCTCTCCGGGCTCACCATTCAAATCGCAAATCCACAAAGGATTATCAGGGAAGTTGCCATTTATGTATAGCCTGTAACACTCCTTGTTGGTATATATAATAGGTCTCACACCATAATAATCACTCAAAACCCTCTCCATCACCTTCAGCTCATCAATCATCTTATCATAAGACTCCTTGCTTGTTGTAGCCCTGTTTATTTTTGAGTGCTCCACATCAATAGCCGGAATCAAATCACCCGACACAATATTTGAATTATCAATAAAATGCTGCGCCTGCTCTTTACCATCCTTTCCAAAAGTGTAGAAATGATAAGTACCAACCTTCAAACCCACCTCCTTTGCAAGCAGATAATTCATTTGATACTCTCTATCCAAATGATCAGAACCTTCCGTTGATTTCATAAACACGAACGATATATTCTCCTCCTTCAGCACCTGCCAGTTCACAAACTCGTTGTGATGCGAAACATCCACCCCCCTGACGGGATATTTCTGCTCCACTCCTGTATCACCAAAAGAGTCATATATGCCACGTTTATTTAAATAAATAACCCTAAGCACAGATGCTAATATAAATAGAGAAGTAACAGCCGAAATAATTATTATATTTCTATATAGCAGTTGCTTCGACTTAAGCTTAGCTCCGGATTTAGGTTTAGGCTTTGACTTAGGTTTATACTTAGGCTTTAATTTGGATTTCGCTCTGACCATACATTACTTGCAACCATCAATCGGAATTTTATTAATTCTTTTTTCGTGTCGCCCCCCCTCAAAAGGAGTATTAAGGAATGTAACCAAAATCTCATATATCTCCTCTTCATTTAGGAAACGCCCCGGCATAGCAAGCACGTTAGCATCATTATGAGCACGCGCCAGTCCGGCAATCTCTTTACTCCAACACAATGCAGAGCGAATACCCTGATGTTTATTCATAGTCATATTAATACCATTGCCCGATCCACAAATTGCTATTCCCGGATAACACTCCCCCTTTTCCACTGCCACCGCCAAAAGATGAGCATAGTCTGGATAATCAGTACTTTCTTCACTATAAGTTCCAAAGTCCTTATACGGAATACCCTTTTCCTTTAATTGTTTTATTACAGTTTGTTTTGCCTCAAAACCCGCATGGTCCGATGCCAAGCCTATGGGTGTAACTGCTTTATCGAATAATGACATAATCTTACTATTGAATTATTATATATAATCAGCATCTCAGGCCAAACAGCCCGAGACACTGATGCTATTTATTTATGATTAAAGAATCTTTTTAACTTGCTCGTAAACATTTTGTCCGGTAAATCCTAGTTTCTCATCCAACACTTTGAATGGAGCAGAGAATCCAAAAGAGCTCAAGCCCCACACCGAACCATCAGCACCCACAAGTCCTTCCAGTGTAACAGGCAAACCGGCAGTCAAGCCAAACTTTTTCTTTCCTGCAGGCAAAATTGACTCCTGATATTCTTTAGATTGAGAACGGAACAATCCTTCTGAAGGAACAGACACTATACGAGTTTTAATACCATCAGCTTTTAGCAGTTCCGCACCTTCCACCAAAGTAGAAACCTCCGAACCCGAAGCCAATAATATAACATCATACTCATCCGAATCCTGAACAATATAAGCACCTTTTTCAGCACTCAAAGCATCTTCATATCTTGAATTTGCTGACGGCAGATCTTTAATATCTTGTCTCGAGAAAATCAACCCCGTTGGAGAAGTAGCATTTTCAAAAGCCATTTTCCAAGCCACAGTGGCCTCATTCACATCAGCAGGACGAAGCACCAACATAGAGTTTTTACCACTATGATTTTGCAATTTCTCCATCAAACGAATTTGAGCCTCCTGCTCTACCGGTTGATGCGTAGGACCATCCTCACCCACTCTAAATGCATCATGCGTCCACACAAATATCACAGGCGTCTCCATCAATGCAGCCACACGAATAGTAGGCTTCATATAATCAGAGAAAGCAAAGAAAGTACCACAAGCAGGAATCACCCCACCATGCAGGCTCATACCAATACACAATGCAGACATTGTAAACTCAGACACACCGGCTTGAAGGAAAGCACCCGTAAAGTCATTCTTCGCCAATGCCTTTGTATTTTTCAAGAAACCATCCGTCTTGTCCGAATTTGAAAGGTCGGCAGATGCCACTATCATATTCTCCACCTCATTAGCCAATACCGAAAGCACATTAGCCGAAGCAGCACGAGTAGCCGAATTAGGTTTTTGCTCAATCTTAGCCCAGTCAATATTTGGCAATTCGCGAGCAAACCATTTCTCCTTTTTCTCTGCCAGTTCAGGATTGCTTGATGCCCACTCATTATAAGCAGCATTTCTTTCAGCAGCCAATGTTTTTAGTTCAGCTCTTCTCTTAGCGTAAACCTCCACCGATTCAGGGAATAAAGCAAACGGCTCATCAGGATTACCACCAAGATGCGTCACTGTCATACCAAAATCAGCACCCGCAGCACTAATTGGTTGTCCGTGAGTTGAAACCTGATTCTCAAACGAAGAATTATCAGCCTTCACAGCTCCAAGTCCCATAATGGTAGTACCAATAATCAACGTAGGGCGCTCGCTCTCTTTATTAGCAGCATCCAAAGCCGCACGAATCTCCACTACATCGTTACCGTTTATTTTAATAACATTCCAGTTCCACGCCTCATATTTTTTTGCAACATCCTCGCTATTCACTGCATCCACAGTAGTTGACAGCTGCACATTGTTTGAGTCATAAAACATTATAAGATTGCTCAATCCCAAGTGACCCGCAATGCGTCCTACACCTTGCGAAATCTCTTCCTGAATACCACCATCAGAAATAAAAGTATATATCTTATGTTTTAATGCATTACCTAAGCGCGCATTAAGGAAATTAGCAGCAATAGCAGCACCTGCAGCAAATGCATGCCCCTGACCCAGCGGACCAGAAGTATTTTCAATACCACGCGCCACATTTAGCTCGGGATGACCGTGAGTAGGGCTTCCCCACTGACGGAAATTTTGAATCTCATCGCTAGTAAACTTTTCGCACAAATGAAGCACAGAATAAAGCATTGGCGACATATGACCAGGGTCAAGGAAAAATCTGTCTCTCAAATGCCAAGTTGGATTTTCAGGATCATATACCAGATATTCGGAAAACAAAACATTTATGAAATCAGCACCACCCATTGGGCCACCCGGGTGACCAGATTTTGCTTTTTCAACCATTGCAGCCGATAGGATTCTTATATTATCAGCAACTTTTTTCATTACTAAATTATCATTCATGTGAATAAAAGTATTTTATTTATTATTTTATTGTGATATCTTATTTAAAATATGATGTGAAAAATCACACATATGCTACAAAGATACATTTTTTGATAATATATAAGGCTGTCCTGACACAGTTAATAATCTTATCATTGAATTTTTACATAATTCATTACCTTTGCATCATAATAATGTATAATAATAAAAACCTGTAGGAAGTGGCACTAAGCAAAAACAAAATAAAATATATTCAATCACTAAAAGATAAGAAGCACCGAAACATCAGCAACACATTTGTGGCCGAAGGCGAAAAGATTGTTCTCGACCTGCTTCAAAGTTGCAAGTGCCAACTAATAGCGGGCCTGCCCGACATCATTAGCAAAATAGATAATGATAAAATAGATAGTGATGTAGAAGTAATAATAGCAAGCAGCGACGAGCTAAAAAAAGCCACACATCTAAAAACAGCGCCACCTGTGATAGGAGTGTTCTACAAACCCGAACTAAACGAAAACCAGATAGATTTTAGCGAAGGACTACACCTCGTGTTAGACGGAGTGCAAGACCCCGGCAACATGGGAACAATAGTTAGAATAGCCGACTGGTTTGGAATCAAAAACATTATCTGCTCCACCGACACAGTGGATATCTATAATCCCAAAACCGTACAATCAACCATGGGCGCAATAGCCAGAATAAACGTGATATACACCAACCTCCAAGAATTTTTGCAACAACACAGTCAAGTACCCGTGTATGGCACATTCCTCGAAGGCGAAAACATATATAGCCAAAAGCTAAGCAAAAACGCATTTATTATAATGGGAAGCGAAGGCAAAGGAATATCTGAAAACCTAAGCAGCATGGTAACAAACAAGCTTTTCATACCCAACTACCCCGCCAATACAGAAACATCCGAATCATTAAATGTTTCGGTAGCAACAGCAATTATTTGTTCGGAATTCAGACGAGAACAGATTGTATAAAACAGATCAACAAAACACTTGAGGTATATATAAAAAAAATCACGTATTAGAAAAATACGTGATCACCTAAAACAAATCTCAAAGGAAAAACACTTATACAAGTGCATTCGGGTGGAAGACGGGATTCGAACCCGCGACCTACGGAACCACAATCCGTCGCTCTAACCAACTGAGCTACGACCACCATATCGTTCTCAAATCGAGTGCAAAGGTAGAGCTTTTTTTTGAACCTGCAAACTTTCCGACGAAAAAATCAGAAAAAGTTTAGATTTTATCAGAAAAACTTCTCAATTCCGCTATTTATGACATAAAAAGCGTATATTTGAACTTAGTAACTAAATAATTTACAAATTGTGGACAACAAAATAAAATTATCAATCCTAGGAATTTCATTTAGCCAGGTACAAGCCGGCGCATATGCCCTAATCTTTGCAGAAGAAGGAGGCATAAGAAGACTACCCATTGTGATAGGCACACCCGAAGCACAGTCGATAGCCATCATTATGGAAAACCTAACCCCTCCCCGCCCCCTATCACACGATTTAATCTCAAACATATTCACCTCTCTTGATATAGTATTGAAAGAAGTGTATATATATAAATTTGAAGACGGGGCATTCTTTGCAGAACTATTGCTTTCACAAAACGGAAACGAATACCGCATCGACTCTCGAACATCCGATGCCGTAGCAATTGCCATCAGAACCAAATCACCCATCTACACCACAGAAGAAATAATGCGAAATATGGCAATCGTATTTGATGAAAAAGAAGTTCTTGACAACGACTTCAAAAAAGGCGAACCCGCCGACGAAGAGGAAGAAAAAACAACAAAGAAAGATGACCTTTTCGAAATCAGCATCAGCACACTCAAAGAGCGACTTCAGGATGCAGTGGAAGAAGAAGATTACGAATTAGCAACAAAAATACGTGATGAAATCAAAAGAAGAAGCAAAACAGAAGGAAACTGATTTTATCTTTTTCGCACCCCTATTAAAGCAAACAAGCCAGTTGCCCGAACAAGAATCTCAACACTGCATCAAGGTGCTTAGAATGAGCGAGGGCGACAAAATTGTGGTCACCGATGGCAAAGGCGTTATATACAACTGCACCATCATAGAGGCACATCACAAGCACACTATGGTGAAAATAGACAGCCAAACCGAGCAACCCAAAAGCTGGAACTTCAACCTCCGGCTAGCATTTGCTCCCACCAAGAATATGGATCGCAACGAATGGTTTGTAGAAAAAGCCACCGAAATAGGAATTGACACCTTCACACTTCTCCAATGCAGCTACTCTGAACGAAAAAACGTGCGACTAGACAGATTGGAAAAAGTGGCAGTATCGGCAATGAAACAGTCAAAGCAGGCAGTGATGCCCTCTATTGACGACATGACACCATTTGATGATTTTATAAACACACCGTTTGACGGACAAAAATTTATTGCACATTGTTATAACAACGAGAAGCACCCGCTCTCAACGGCCTACAACAAAGCGCAAAATGCACTAATACTTATCGGACCCGAAGGCGACTTTAGCGAAGAAGAAGTACAAAAAGCAATCGACAAAGGATTTATACCCGTCACACTGGGCAACAACAGACTGAGAACAGAAACAGCCTGTCTGGTAGCATGTCACACCATACATGTAATAAATCAATAGACCTTTTTGCAATGCAAAATCCATTTACTCCATTATAAATGATTAATTTTGTCAATTATAAAATCAATTTAATATTATAAGATATGAGAAAAGTTTTATCATTTTCACTATTCACATTGCTTATTGCCGCAATAACAGTAGGCTGCACGGAGACTAAAAAACCCCTTCCGCGTATAGCCATTGCAGGCATAGCAATTGAATCAAGCACATTCTCGCCTGCCGTATCCACGGAAGAGGCGTTCAAAACGCGCTATGGCGAAGACGTATTTAGTTACTACCCGTTCTTTGATGCCGACTCGGGCGTTATAGACCGTGCCGAATGGTTGCCCACACTTCGCGGACATGCCATGCCGGGCGGAATCGTAACACGCGAAGCATACGAATCGCTAGTAACACAAACATTAGAAAGACTAAAAACAGTACTTCCCCTTGACGGATTATTCTTTGACATCCACGGCGCAATGAGCGTTCAGGATCTTGACGACCCCGAAGGAGACTTCATCGTAAGAATTCGCGAAGTAGTAGGCGAAGATGTTCTAATCTCCACCTCTATGGACCTTCACGGCAGCGTAACACACCGTCTTGCAAAAAACACAGACCTAATTACCTGCTACCGTCTTGCACCACACGATGATGCAATGGAAACAAAAAAGAGAGCAGTTACCAACCTACTTTCAAGACTTGAAAGTGGCAAAGGCAAACCAGCCTACAAATCATGGGTACCTGTGCCAATCCTTCTTCCCGGCGAAAAAACAAGCACACGCATCGAACCGGGCAAAAGCCTATATGAAATGATACCCGGCCTAATCGACAAAACAGACGATAACGTTATCGACGTATCAATCTGGATGTCATACCCATGGGCAGACTACTCACGTAATCATGGCGTGGTAATGGCATATGGCGACAACCAAGAAGCAGTAGCAAAAGCAGCCGAAGAAATTGCAGCATACTACTGGAGCGTAAGAGACGATTTTGTTTTCGTTGCCCCAACCGTATATCTTGACGAAGCACTAAAGG
>CAZSKF010000115.1:0-6318 GCA_964607405.1 uncultured Proteiniphilum sp.
GCAAGCCAATGCAAACTAATTGTTTTTCTTATCTTTGCCTCTTATATAAAAAAACTAGATAATAAATTACTATTCATTATAATGAAGAGATATAATCTTATCAACACTATTTCCGGCTGGGCTGTTTTTATTATAGCAGCAATTGTTTATTTACTAACTATCGAATCATCAGCAAGTTTTTGGGATTGTGGAGAATTCATTTCTGCCGCATACAAACTTGAAGTAGGTCACCCACCTGGCGCCCCAATTTTCATGCTATTGGGTAATCTGTTTACCCAGTTCACAAGCGATCCAGGCAAAGTATCGATAATGATAAATAGCATGTCGGCAATTCTAAGCGCATTTACCATACTCTTTCTTTTTTGGACAATCACGCATCTAACTAGAAAATTAGTTATAGGTGAAGGCAAGCAAGATCTTAATTTAGGACAACTTATTATAGTAATAGGGAGCGGACTAGTAGGATCATTAATATACACTTTTTCCGATACATTTTGGTTTTCAGCAGTTGAAGGGGAGGTATATGCATTCTCGTCAATGCTTACCGCATTAGTTTTTTGGCTAATTCTTAAATGGGAAGACAATGCCGACAAACCAAATTCAGACAAATGGATAGTTCTCATAGCCTATATAATGGGACTATCAATAGGTGTTCACTTATTAAACCTATTAGCAATCCCAGCTATTGTAATGGTTTACTATTACAAGAAAAACAGTAATCCAAACTGGAAGAGCGGATTACTTGCACTTCTTCTTTCTTTTGGTTTAATTGCCATACTTATGTTTGGAGTTATTCCAGGTTTTACAAAAGTGGGTGGCTGGTTTGAGCTCTTCTTCGTTAACACATTGGGCATGTCATACAATTCAGGAGTATTTGTATATCTCATATTATTAGTGACAAGCCTTCTATGGACAATATTCGAAAGCATTTCCAATAAAGGAAATATCAAAAGAGCACGTATTGGATTCGTGTTAAGCATTGCATTATCAGGAGTATTGTTTATAGGAAGTAGCATATGGTTATGGATAATACTAACAGCTGCAGCATTATACCTGCTATTCGCTAAAGATATAGCAAGTCAAAGATTTTTAAACGTTGCATCATCAAGCCTTTTTGTAATTCTAATTGGCTTTTCAGCATATGCTTTAATTCCAATTCGCTCATCGGCCAATCCCCCACTCGATTTAAACTCGCCTGAGGATGTATTTTCATTGGGGAGCTATCTTAACCGTGAACAATATGGTGAGACACCATTAATATATGGACCGACATACACATCACAGGTAGAAAGAGATGCACAAGGCAGAGCTGTAGTAGCAAAAGAAAAGAAGTCATATAGCAGAGTCATCAAAACATCTAAAAATCAAAGTGATGAATATATAGTTTCTAAAAATCCAAAGTACAAATATACAAACCAGATGCTTTTCCCCAGAATGCATACCACTACTGCATCACCTGCATATAGAGGTCACATTCAAGGTTATGAGAATTGGGCAGGGATAGATAGAAACATAAGTCCAACTTTCTTCGACAACCTAAAGTTTTTATTCAATTATCAAATAAACTTTATGTATTGGAGATATTTCATGTGGAACTTTTCGGGCAGACAAAACGATATACAGTCTGACGGAGGTATGACAAAAGGAAACTGGATCACGGGCATCAAAGTTATAGATGAATATGTATTAAACTTAGGACCACAAAAGGATATTGCTCCAGAGATAATAGACAACAAAGGACACAATAAATACTATATGCTTCCTTTCCTACTTGGATTAATTGGAATGATTTATCAGATTAATCTTCGCAAAAAAGGTATGCAAAGCTTCTCTGTTGTATTTTTATTATTCTTCATGACAGGATTAGCTATCGTATTGTATCTGAATCAAACTCCATATGAGCCAAGAGAACGAGACTATGCATATGCAGGTTCATTCTATGCTTTTGCTATATGGACAGGTATTGGAGTTGCAGGCATAAGCAGATATCTGAGAAAATATATAAAGAATACTACCCTTACAGCATCTGCAGTATCTTTAGCTGCATTGTTTGTACCCATCCAAATGGCATCTCAAAACTGGGATGATCATGATCGTTCAGGTCGAACATTAGCTCGCGACACAGGGATGAACTATCTATGCAGTGTAGAGCCCAATGCCATTTTATTTACAAATGGTGATAATGATACATACCCACTATGGTATGTTCAAGAAACAGAAGGCTTCCGCACAGACGTTAGAGTCACGAATCTTAGTTTCTTACAAACAGAATGGTATGTAGATCAAATGCTAAACCAAGCATACGAATCAGATCCATTACCAATCAAGTGGGAAAGAGACAAATATTCAGGTGAAGCAGGAAGTGCAGCATTTGTGGTTACTCAAAAAGAAATAGTGGATATTCTTAAAGATAATAATGTGCCATCAATAAGCTACAACCAGTATTTTGATGCTAATGAATTTAAAGAGTTTGTTTCTCTTAAAGAGACATTAGAGAATTTAAGGACAGGAAACTACCGACCCAAAACACCTTTCAACACAGGAGAGACTCAGGTAATTCCATCCAACAAGCTTTACCTAGACATAGACACCACAAAAATTGACTGGAAATCATTACATTCAAAACCAGCAAGCAGGATGCATATAGACCTAGGAGATAAATCAGCAGTTTATCGTCAGGAGCTAATGATAATGGAGCTGCTAAACAATATAAATGATGAAGATTGGGACAGGCCCATATATTTTGCTACCACTGTAGATAGAAATTTATATATGAGTTTGCAAAACACCAGCAACTTCTCACTTACGGGCTTAGCATATCGAGTTGTTCCGGGTATTCCGTTAAGCGGAGGTGTAAACACCGAAAAGACTTACGACAATTTGATGAATAAGTTTAGATGGGGAGGTCTGGAAGAAAATCCAAATATATACCTAGATGAAACTAGCAGAAGAATGATCTCTACTTTCAGAATATACTTCAATCAGCTGGTAGAAGCACTTGTTAATGATGGAGAATATGAGAAAGCAAAATTAGCTTTAGACAAAGCCACAACTGTTATGCCGTCAAGTGCCGTAGAATATGGTACAGATGGAATAATGTTTGCACGCGCATATTATCACATTGGCGAAACAGAAAAAGGCAATGATCTTATTAGTGAAATTGAAAAAAGAACTAACGCAAACCTTAACTGGTATGATAGACTCACTCCACGCCAGTTGAGCAACACCATGTTTGAAGTATTATATAATGTTCAATTACTTCTTACTGTTAATAGTGTTTATCAAGACTTTGATATAAGCAAGCATCAAATACTCACCGAAGAGTTGCTAAACCGTGCACAATCATACTACATGATTGGAGCCACATATATTGGAGATGAAATAACGAAAGAAATTGCAAACAGCTCCATCCGTACATATTTCAGATATGCAGACGATTCGGTACAACAAGCACAGGTTGACAACAACCTACAACACTCACTGCAAATGATGCAACAATTCAACCCCAAACTATTTGAACAATACAACAGGGCAATGCAAGGTGAGTAATAATTAATGCAAAATAATATATGATTATAGAGCAACCGCCTTATCTCTATAGAGCTCTATTTCCGGGAGCTCTATGGAGAATAAAAAATGATCAAGACAACAAAACCATCTATCTCACATTTGATGATGGGCCCATACCGGAGGTTACTCCATGGGTACTTGACATACTTAATAAATATGGTATCAAAGCCACCTTCTTTTGTGTAGGTGATAATGTAAGAAGATACCCAGAAATATATAAAACGATTATTGATGGTGGACACCAGGTAGGCAACCACACATTCAATCATATTCAAGGAATAAAGTATAATAATAGCGACTTTATTACAAATACTAACAAGGCCAATAAGCTAATAAAGTCCAATCTATTTCGTCCACCACACGGACATATGAGATACAACCAATGCCGGAGACTTCAAAAGGAAGGATATAAAGTAATAATGTGGGACGTAGTAACCAGGGATTACAGCAAACTAGTGACACCCGAACAAGTACTACAAAATGTAAAGAGATACACCCGAGATGGCTCCATCATTGTTTTTCACGATTCATTAAAAGCAGAGAAGAATCTACGATACGCATTGCCCAAATCAATTGAATGGCTACTAAGTGAGGGATACGAATTCAAAGCGATAAGCTTGGAAGACAGCATTAACCTACCAGTGGCACTGAAAACAATATAAAAATCAAAGCAGCACTAATACAGCTGGAATATTCATCTATATAATAATTTACAAGCATGAGAAAAATTGTTTTAATACTATTCACTACTCTTCTTGCAGCAGCCTGCACACAAAAGGGGAGCGAATCGATTATTGCAGAAAAGGGAGACCTGACTAAATATGTAAACCCTTTTATAGGAACAGCCTTTACAGGTCATACTTTTCCCGGCGCAACATATCCTTTAGGGATGATACAAACCGGACCGCAAACCGGCAACTTCACATGGGAGTACTGCTCAGGCTATTTTTATGAAGATTCTCTTATTCAAGGCTTCACACAAAACCGACTTAACGGAACAGGATGTGTTGACTTAGGAGACTTATTAGTTCAACCATTTGCCGGCGAAAAAAGAGACAATCTTGACAGCCATTTCAGCAAAACATCTGAAAAAGCAAGTGCAGGATATTACACTGTGCACCTTGATGACAACAATGTAACCGCCGAGATGACAGCATCACCACACGTAGCATTTCACAAATACACATACCCAAAAGACGAAAAAGCAAATCTTCTTATAGACTTTCAAAGTGGGCTTGTATGGCAAGATGCACGCATACACACACACGTTCTTGATAATGAAGTGACATTCGAAAGCGACAAAGTAATCTCAGGATACACACGACGCACAGAGTGGGTGAATAGAATTTATTACTTCGTAATAGAATTTGATAAACCATTCACAGTTACAGAAAAGCTAGAGCCACAAAGCAAGTTTGAAAAATCTGAAAGATACATAGTTACGTTCGATATGGAAGATACCGAAACCGTTAGCATGAAAATTGGAATGTCATCAGCAAGCATAGAAGGAGCAAAGGCCAACCTAACAGCCGAAGCAAACCATTGGGACTTTGACAAAGTACTTCAAGAAACTAAAAGCGAATGGAATAAATACTTATCAAAAGTAGAAATAGAAGGTAGCCAAGATGACAAAGTAAACTTCTACACATCATTATACCATCTATACATCCAACCAAATAATATTGCCGACATAGATGGCAAATACATTGGACCCAATAGAGAGATTAGTCAATCCGAATCAGGAAAGTATTACTCAACATGGTCACAGTGGGATATATTCCGTGCAGGATTCCCAATGTACACAATTCTATCGCCTGAGTTAATTCCAGATTTTGTCAACTCAATGCTTGACTATAGCGAACAACAAGGGCACCTACCCATCTGGTCGCTATGGGGACAAGAAACCTATACAATGATTGGCAACCACTCAATCCCAATGATTGTGAGTGCTTACCTCAACGGAACAAAAGGGTTTGATGCAGAACGTGCATATAATGAAATAAAGAAATCAATCACACAAAGCAAGCACCCAAAATCAGATTGGGAGGCATACGATAAATATGGTTACTATCCATATGATTTGGTGAAACTAGAGTCAGTATCAAGAACACTTGAATGTGGGTTTGACGACTACTGCGCCGCACTAATGGCAAAAGAGTTGGGCAAAACAGAAGACTATGAGTTCTTTATGAAACGCTCTAATTACTACAAAAACCTATACGATAGCGAGTCAAAAGCAATGAGACCAAAAGATTCTAAAGGCAATTGGTTAACTCCTTTTGATCCATACGAATTAGCTCACGCCGACTCAAGCATTGGTGGACACTACACCGAAGGCAATGCACTACAATATACATGGCACGTGATGCAAGATGTGGAAGGACTAATAGAAGTATTAGGCGGAAAAGAATCAGCAGGAGAATTGCTAGACTATTTCTTCAATACAACTCAAGAAAGCACCGGAACACTTTCAGACGTAACCGGACTTATTGGACAATATGCACACGGAAACGAACCAAGCCATCACGTAGCATATATATACCAATATCTTGACAGACCCGAAGAAACTCAACGCTTGGTAAGACAAATCACTACTGACTTCTACAAAAATAAACCCGACGGACTAATTGGAAACGACGACTGCGGACAAATGTCAGCTTGGTATATGTTCTCAGCAATGGGCTTCTACCCTATGAACCCTGTCAATGGAGAGTTTGTACTTGGCGCCCCACAAATAAAAGGAGCAAA
>CAZSKF010000115.1:6328-7160 GCA_964607405.1 uncultured Proteiniphilum sp.
ATAGATGTAGGCAACGGCAAGTATTTTACAATGACAGCAAACAATCTGTCAGACAAAAACATGTATGTAGAGAAAATAGAACTTAACGGAACAGAATACACCGAAAAGTTTATCACTTACAAAGACATTATGGCAGGATCCACATTAGTGTTTTACATGACTGATAAAGTGGCAACTAACTAATCAAGCCACAGCATAAAATAATTGAAAAGAGATTTGGCTTTATGCCAAATCTCTTTTTTTATAACTATTAGTGAACAAAACACACCCGCCATTGTTTAACATGCCGATACAGGGGTGCCCTAAAACTACGGGCTGAGATCAAACCCAATTACCTGATCCGGATAATGCCGGCGTAGGAAAAAGGAAGAAGCTCGCCACCCAGCGTGCTTTTTTTGTTTGTACTTCTCTTAATATTATTCCCCTTTTTTATTTAACATAACAACGTGCAGAAGAAATATTAAACACTCTGCATCTTAAAACAATTAATTGTAAATGAAAAAGGTCTCTTTTTTCACAGGACTATTGTTCCTAGGTTTATCATTGAATGCTCATAACGAGCAACCAATAGACACTATTCAGCAAGTGAAACTTGATGAAATAGTAGTCTCTGCTACCAGAGCAGGCAAAAGCACACCAGTTGCATACAGCAACGTGCTGCAATCACAAATCAAAAAAGAAAACGGCGCACGAAACGTACCCGTAATTCTACAAACAATCCCATCCCTGGTATCATTTACCGAAGACGGATTGGGTATTGGAAACACTTCACTTCGCATTCGCGGAACAGATGCCACACGAATAAATGTAACGCTAAACGGAATGCCGCTAA
>CAZSKF010000116.1:0-6998 GCA_964607405.1 uncultured Proteiniphilum sp.
CAAATCTTTAATATATTCCTCTAAGGCAGCTCCCATACTATTTGCCCTATTTCTTGTAACTCCGTATTCTCTAATATCTAAAATTGGATTCTCAACTAAATTCTTTATTGCGTCTAGGATATTATTGTTCATACTTTTTAATTCAACTTAAATTATTCCATCGTTTTATTTAGGTTGCGAAGATACAAAATTTATCTATTAGTGTAGTGTCGAGTAAATTGACAATAACATTTAATACCCATTAAACATTGATAATAACAATCAGCCTTGCTTTAAACTAAATCATTGATAGCTAAACCTATAACACTCAAACACATTAATTCAAGTTACTCCTATATACACATAGATGCATGACTAACACATTCATTCACACACTATTTGCACTTAGCATACTATTTATTTTATATAACATTCATTTCTCCCCTCCGTTTGGGGTAAAACAAATGTTTTGTTGGGCATATTCATTTGAGGATGGGGGAGTAAATGTTTGGGTGGGGGCAGGTTTGATTGGGAGGGGTGGAGATTGGATGTGGGGAGGGTGCTCTTTGTCCTATTAAAGCACTAAAGATATATTATAGAGTATAAAATGAAGATGTGGCGACTAAGGTTAACAACTACATATATTAATGGCAGATAAAATCAGTAAGCTTACAAAGGTACTTTGATAATAATATTAATCCAGAGCCCTGTATTTTGATTGGGAATATATTCTGTATAATAGGCAGGTTGATGTTTAACTATATTGCTTTTAAAATTCAAAGTGGAATATCCCAGAGAACCCACAAAAGCATATTTGTTTAGTTTGGTTTCTATACCCACTCCAATATTGTAGCTAAAAGTGGGTTCTGTGAATCTTTTCTTCTCCTCTGCTCCTTTATATTTGAAACTTCCCAACATCAATCCTGCAGAGAAGTCATTCTCAAGAAACAATGAGAACGACTCGTCAAGAAGCAAATGAAACTTGGGCACCAGCCCCACCTGCGGACTAAAAAGCGAATACTCCAACCGTGCATCATCCCTATTCACAGGAGGATTAAGCACGCCATCTTTGTCTTCCCTCCATTTTGTGCCATCATCAAATGAGTAAAATCCATATTTTGTTCGTAGCTCCATACTAAAAAAATGCTCTTTACTCTTCATATATTCCAACCCCAAAATCACACCAAAGCCACTAACGTCTTTATCAAACGTAGTGCCATTGTAGAACGCCCCGGGCGTAAGAGAGAATCGTGACTGGGCAACAGTGCTTCGTGAAATGCCCATTATTATAAAAGCCAATATTGCGAATAACTCCTTTTTCATAATAAATCAAATTAGTAATCAAAACATATGGCATGATGATTATGTATCGCAAAATATTCCTCTTTCTTTTATAGTGTTACAAACAGAGAGTTTGCTTATAATCTTGCTCGTTGCATATGTGCAAAAGTAATGCATTATTTTAGAAAAATATTTTTATTGTGGTATTCTAGAAATTCTTTTGATGGTAAAAATCTATCAGGTAATATAATTTGAGATTTGTCATATACACTGAAAAACCTTTCCACACTCTCTTCATCCAAAGAAGAAGTCAAACAATCAGATAAGATTATCTGATAGTCTGGTGTTATTGTTATAAGCCCCTTATCAAATGCCTTATCATGAAGAGCATTTAAGCATAGTCCATTATGAGGATTGGTTCTGTTTGATTTATCAACAGACCAAGGTATTATATGAGAAGCAATAAGAAGTTGCGGCATCACTATTCCCGTAATACAACATTTACTATTATAAGATGATAGAATTGTTTTTCTGAAGAAGTTCTGATTAATTCTGGTCTTTACTATCTGATCTTTATCCTCACCAACCGGGAACTGCTGTATTATATCAAAATCATCAATCTTGATTTGGTCATTTTTGTATAAGGAGATAAGTCTTTCACTTTCGTAAGCCAACTCATCCCAATTTCCATAAAATTCGTTCCAAACCTCCTCTTCCATTTTACTACCATGCATCAATCCTGTAATACCACGTTCTTTTAATGCAGGGTCTAATCTACCTAAATTACCTATCTTCATATTTAAGGCAGATGGGGTTCTATCAATTATATTAGCGTATTCAATAATAAGAGGGTGTGATTTACTACTATCTTTAAATGGTATCTTACAATACACATTAAAGGCTATTATTGTTTCTTCCCTTGTCCAGTTCTTATTTTTATTCATACTTTATCACATTGCGGTTGTTAGTCTAGTAGCTCCAATCTCATTCTATATGTCTTCAGAGAAACCAAATCAGTTGTTCTAGTTGCGCTTTTTAATGTATCATCTATCTTTCCAGCAACTATACAACCCTTGATTTCCTTTTCTGGAAATTTATCCATTAATAAGCCTAAGTACATAGATAATTGACCAAAGACTTTATAATTAGCGATTCCTGATTTTAGTTCAATAGCTAGTAAGCTTCCATCATCTTTTTCAAGTAAAATGTCTATTCTTTTACTGCCAATTAAATATTCTATCCCCTCGTTATTTTCCCCATAAATCTTGTAGTCAGGGAAAAACTCTTTTATCTGTGAAACCATCGAAGCTTTCAAATCTTTCTCATAACTAAAATTATTTGAATTCTCAATGTAATCCATATCGTCCTCATCTACTAAGCGAGCATGTGTATTGGTTATGGCATTATTTAATTTATAATCAGCTTTATTTTCTTTCATGAAGTCCATATATAGCCTTACAGCTTGCTTTAGGGTAGCCGAACCATTTCTTATATTACCACTAATTGGCACTTTGTGATTAGGAGGCAGACTATCCCTTTCATCTGCGGTTGAATATGAAAGTCTTTCTATGAGTGATGCTCCATAATCCTTCTGGAAATGTTCATCAAGATCTCCCTCATAGCTTTCTACGTTTCGGCAATTTGAAATTCTATTTTGAATCGTATTCAATGTATATTCTTTCTGTTCCAGCCATTCTTTAAATTTATCAGTATTCATATTTCAGGTTTTATAGTGTTTCTATTTTATATAACATTCATTCCACCCCGCTGCCTCTTCCAATCCCTTTTTAAAAGCATCGGCTTCTTGCTGGGTGCTGAAGTAGTATTGTTTAGTATATAACTCTCGTTCCTTATTAGTCAGCGGCACATTATTATGCATTTTGCGAGTTTGCTCTTCTCCATACACAACCTCAACTTTGGTAGCAAAGTCAGTTTCTTCGTGGTCAACAACTCCCCATCCCTCAATCGCATACTTCTTAAACAGTCCTTCAAACAACTCACGAGTAAAATCGGAACTACCAATGAGTGCAAATCTAAATATCTCGGTACGCTCTTCTATTGTAAGTTGTTCTAGCTTAGATGCATCACGAAGGAAGTTAATAAAATCATCACGATCGTATGTTTTAGCGTTTGGCAAATCAATAATTTCGATAGATGCGCTGTAGTCACTAATTATTTCAGTGAGCAAATCTTTAGTGATATCATCACCACTTTTCATAATGGAAAGAAAGAGTTCTATGCGGTCGTCAGCAGATAGTTGATTGAGCTGCTCATCGTCTCTAAAGAATTTGAGGAAGTCTTTGTGGTTCATTTTCTAGTCATTGATATTAATTAATATTGAATAGTGTGTTTAACTATTTTCGTTTTTGCAAAGGTACATTATTCTTTGAGATGTGTTATTGTGTGCAAAGAAAACATTATCCTAAAAATACCCTCTCCCACACTCCTCTCAGTTTATTTTAATCACCACAGCTATACTTTTAGTATCGTTGTGGACACTTTTTTAAACTAGAGGCTGAATATAATATACCCGCCGTCCCTATTCTATATTTGTATATTAGCAGCAAACGGTTTAACTTTACCGTAATAATTATACACAGGCAAACATATAACAGAATACATAAATCATTTATAATGGCTGGAAAACGAAAACCTATAGTTATAGGCACAAACACATTTAAGTATAAAAAAGATGCTATAGCACACTATAGGAAGATATTAAACTCCTATAATTTTGGTGAATCACTTAATCAGGAAGACTTTGACGACCTTATAAGCCTGATAGATTATTATTTTATGAACAGAATATCTGAATACAATGACTGGGAAGACGAAGAAGATGAAGATGAGAGCAATTATGAAGATGAAAACGGTGATGACTCAGATATTTATATCGATGATATTAAAGTTGCTAAAGTTCAATTTAGTACTAAATGTTTTGAAGTTTATTACACAAATGGGATAAGCTTTTACATTTCCTATCTTCAAATGATTAATAACAAAACATACACATCAGCCGAACGCTTTAACTATGCTTGCAGAAGCAGTATTCAAGCTGATATCAGGTCAGTAAAACAAGAATATTTTGACAAGCACTCTGTTAAAGGACATGTAAAATGTCAAGAAACTAACATACTATCAAAGTGGACGGAATTAGTGATAGACCATAGACAGCCAAACACTTTTTCTATTATTGTGGATAGATTCATTGAAGTAAACAATATTGATATTGAGTCTTTAGAATTTGGAACAGACAAGGATAATCACATAATCTTTAAGGATAGTAATATATCAAGTTCATTTAGAGAGTATCATAAAGAAAAAGCCAACTTGAGGATTGTTCGTAAGGAATGTAATTCTAGCAGAACTGGGTTGGCTAGATTAAAGAGCACTTCTAACGATTTGAAAATAAAATAAAACAATTGAATATATGCTTTTCAAAGAGCATTTCACACAACATCAATCACTTCATGCAACAAACCATCAACAAAAATCCTCGCATAGAGGTAGTGGATGCCCTGCGCGGCTTTGCCGTAATGGCTATATTATTGGTACATAGTTTAGAACACTTTATATTTCCCGTATATCCCGAAAATTCGCCCGAGTGGCTGAATGTGCTCGACAAGGGTGTGTTTAACGTAGTGTTTACCCTATTTGCGGGAAAGGCGTATGCCATTTTTGCACTGCTGTTTGGCTTCACGTTTTATATTCAAAATAATAATCAGAAGAGGAAGGGTAAGGATTTTGGATATCGCTTCTTGTGGCGATTGGTAATATTGATTGGGTTTGCTACGCTCAATGCGGCTTTCTTTCCGGCGGGCGATGTGCTGCTGCTGTTTGTGGCGGTGGGACCTGTGCTGTTTATCACCCGAAACTGGAGCGATAAGGCTATATTGATTACTGCTATTGTGTTTTTGTTGCAGCCTGTGGAGTGGTTTCATTTTGTGACCAGATTGTTTAACAGTTCGCACTCGATGCCCGATCTCAACGTGGGCCAGATGTATGCCGAAGTGGCAGAATATACTAAGGAGGGCAACTTCTGGAAGTTTATTGCGGGCAATGTGACTCTGGGACAAAAGGCTAGTTTGATGTGGGCTATTAATGCGGGTAGGTTTGTGCAAACGGCTGGTTTGTTCTTGTTTGGCTTTTATTTGGCACGCAAGCAGCTGTTTGTTTCATCGGGTCGCAATCAGCAGTTGTGGATTAAGATATTGATAGTGTCGGCTGTAGCTTTTGCCCCTTTATATACATTGAAGGAGTTGGTGATGCAGGGAGATGCATTTGTGCAACAAACTGCGGGCACGGCTTTTGATATGTGGCAAAAGCTGGCTTTCACGCTGGTGCTCACGGCTTCGTTTATCATCTTGTATGAGAAGGCGGGCTTTAGAAAGCTTGTTGATAATTTGAGGTATTATGGCAAGATGAGTTTGACTAGTTATGTAACTCAATCAATTGTTGGGGCTATTATTTACTTCCCCATAGGGTTGTACTTGGCGCCTTATTGTGGTTTCACGGTGAGTTTGCTAATTGGTATTGCCATTTTCTTGCTTCAGGTGAGGTTTAGCAAGTGGTGGCTGGCCAAACGCAGGCAGGGCCCGCTGGAATATGTGTGGCACAAGCTTACATGGATTGGCACGGGCAAATAAAACAACAGGGGCATCCTCCAAAATGGAAGATGCCCCTGTATTTTTTGTTATCAACAGTCTGTTTATAGATTGTTTTTGTAGTAATCAATTACCTTTTCGTAAAGATATTTGCGAGAGTAAGGTATTGAGTGATTTTGATCGGGGAAGTAGAACATGTCGAAATGCTTGCCTGCATTGATAAGGGCACGTGAGTACTCGATTGAGTTTTGAACATGAACGTTGTCATCTGTGGTGCCATGAATCAACAGCAGTTTGCCTTCAAGCTGAGAGGCCAAAGAGATGGCCGAGCCATTATTGTAGCCTGCATCATTTTGCTGTGGCGTGCGCATAAAGCGTTCGGTATAAACAGTGTCATAATATCTCCAATCGGTTACGGGTGCTATTGCCACTCCTGCTTTGAATGTGCCTGCTCCGCGGCTCATGCTCATTAGCACGTTGTAGCCGCCATAGCTCCATCCCCAGATGCCTATTCTGTTGCCATCAACGTATGGAAGTGTGGCAAGGTGACGTGCTGCTGATACTTGATCGTCTGATTCTTTGATTCCCAAGTTTAGATATGTTTGTTTGCGAAACTCCTCGCCACGTGCGCCGGTGCCGCGTCCGTCTATGCTGGCTACCACAAAGCCTTCGCTTGCAAGGGCAAAGTGCCAACCTGCATCGTAGCTGTCGGTTACTTGTTGTGAGTTGGGTCCGCTATATTGTATCATTACCACCGGGTATTTTTTTGATGCATCAAAGTTGACGGGTTTTATAATCCATCCGTTAAGCTGTGTGATGCCATCTGCCGCAGGAACGGTGATGAATTCTTTTTTGGGTAGTTGTGCCGACGCAAAGTTTTTGACTGTTTGTGCATTGTCTTCAAGCACTCGCAGTTGCTTTCCGTTTGAGTCGTGCATTGTGATTAGCGTGGGCGATGTAGCGTTTGAGTATCTAAGTGTGTAGTACTTGCCATTGTTGCTAAAGGATGCGCTGTTCATTCCTGTCTTGTCGGACAGTTTGATATGCTTTGGCTTGTCAATGTTTACTTTATAGATATTGCGGCGAAGCGGGCTTTCGTCTGCTGCTTCGTAATATACGGTGTTGGTTCTTGAA
>CAZSKF010000117.1:0-6868 GCA_964607405.1 uncultured Proteiniphilum sp.
GCGGCGAAGCGGGCTTTCGTCTGCTGCTTCGTAATATACGGTGTTGGTTCTTGAATCAACAGCCAATAGATTTGTTACATCAAAGTTGCCTGTGGTGAGTGCCTTTTGCAATGTGCCGGTATAGCCATATATATAGATGTGGCTATATCCATCGCGCTCTGATACGTATGTGAACTTATCTTTTAGGAAATGGATGTGCTTTAGCAGTTCCGAGTCGATGTAGTATTTACTTTCTTCGCGCAGCACTAGTTTGGCTACTGTGGTGCGGGGATTTACGAAATACATATCAAATGTATTTTGATTTCTGTTGAGTGTCATTGCCACAAGCTCTTGCTCATTGGCCGTGAATGTGATGCGGGGGATATATCCGTCGGCATTGAGGGGAAGCTCCATCTTGCGAATGGTGCGGGCTTCGATATCAAACACGCGAAGGTCAACTAATGAGTTCTTCTCTCCCGGCTTTGGATATTTGTATGTGTAGAAGTCGGGATATAATTTTTTGTCGAATGTTTGAAATTGATATTGTCTTACTTGCGATTCATCGCTTCTTACGAATGCCAGTAGTTTGTTGTCGGGAGAAAATTCCATTAGTCGAGTTGTAGAAAACTCTTCTTCATATACCCAGTCGGTGGCTCCGTAGATAACTTTGTTAATCTCGCCATCTTTGGTTACTTGTGATTCTGTGTCGAAGTCAAACTTTGTGAGCCAGATGTTATTGTCAATCACGTAGGCCAACATCTTGCCATCGGGCGAGAAGGTTGGTATCATTTGCTTTGATGTATTCTCAGAAAGTTTGCGAACCATATTACGGCGCACATCGTGATAATAATATGTTGCCTTGAATGAGCGGCGATAGATTTGTTCTCTGTCGCGATAAACAATCACTCGGTTTTCATCGGGGCTTACCTGAAAGCCTTGAAATGTATCGAATGTGCACTGACGGGCGGTGCGGGTGTTGAATAGTGTGTCAACGGCATTGCCTGTGGCGTAATCAAATTTTATTACGGCTGTGCTCTCGGGGTTCATCTGGTAGTAGTGCATTCCATCGGCCGACGACTCCATGTGACGGACACCGCGCGGACTAAGTGTGCCATCTACCAGGTGCTGCAACGAGTAGTTTTGCGCATGCAGTGTGCCTACAAAAAGCACAAGCAGTAGTGATAAGAAAGTTCTGTTCATGTTTTTATATTTTGTTTATTTGTTTGTATTACTATGAAATAAATCGTCTGGTAACGCTCCATTGTTGCAACAGCCAGGCTATGACATAACTGGATATAAAGGCCAATAGACCTATGGATACTATTTGTAAGAATGGATGAATGGGTGTTTGTACCACCACATCGTATGCTGCTTGTATAAGTATGAAGTGTACTAAATAAACCCCAAACATTAGCGATGCTGCTTTTTTCAATAGCGGAGATGGCTTGATGCTCATCTTTTGCACTATCAAGAATACGGGTATCACCATCATGGCTACGTTCACGCCGGTGAAGTACCAGATTATTTCAAGATACTGGTAGTTGCCGGGGAAGTATTCCTGCATCATAAGGAAGCCTGCCGAGGTGATTGCATAGCCCAACAGAAATGTGGGTATGCCTATCAGCATTGTTTTCTTTAAGCTCCAGCTAAGGGGATATTTTGTGAGGTAGTGCCCCAATAATATATATCCTATGAAGCCGGAGAAGTAATAGAATGTACCATAGTCATTCCAAAACGATTTGCCCAATATAGCCATGCTGCCATAGTTGCCCTGATATCCAAGCAGTGGTGCCAATATCTCGACGTATGGCAAAAACAGACTGGCTGTCCATAAGGATAAGAACAATTTGAATTCGCGTTTTGTTGCCTGTTCTGCCCACACTGCAAATATGGGTATCACCAGGTATAATCCTATAAGCATATATAGATACCAAAGGGGTATGGTGTCGTAATTGAAGTTTATTACAGACAGCAATATTTTGTTGACAGATGCTGACAGCGTATGGTTTGCCAAGTCAATTGCCGGATTGAGCGTGTTGGGATATATGTATGTGAAATAGGCATGGAACAGGAGTGGTGTGACTACCGACCAGAATACCAGTGGGCGTATGATGCGGCCTATTCTTTTCTTATAAAACTCTTTCATGCGCATATTGACTGGCAGTAGCAGCACGCCCGTAATCATTACAAACAAGGGCACGCAAGCGCGTGTGAAACTACCTGTGAGAACTCCCGACAGAAAGGCACTTTTACTTGTTTCAAACTGCCCTACATACGGGTCGCAGGCGTGGGCTAGCACCATGAGGCCTATCGCAATAATTCTCAAAACATCCAGCCATGCTTGATGCTCTTTTTGTTTTACTATCATTTGATTTAATTATTTGTTATCAAAAGTGTTATATGCAACTAGCATTGTGTGAATGTTCTTGGGCAAGAACAGCCGGCGTGCTTGTTTCATAATGTGTTAATAAGTTTCATGCAAAGTAATAATAAAAAGTGTTATATCACCCCATGAATGAAATAAAACATATCTATTACTATCTTTTTAACAAAAAGAATAGCTATTTTTGCAAAGTTCATCTGTACAAAACACAGATAAATAATATTATGATCGAACATCAAGGAGTCATAACAAATATAGCAGATCACAAGGTCTCTGTAATGATTCTGCAGCAATCAGCATGTAGCTCCTGTCATGCAAAAGGGGCTTGTATGGCTGCCGATTCAAAAGAGAAGTTGGTGGATATTGCAGATTATACCGGGAAGTACAAAGTAAACGACCTAGTTACCGTGGTAGGACAAAAATCTATGGGCTACAAAGCAGTCTTATGGGCATTTGTTGTTCCAATAATTATTCTCGTTTCTATACTTGTAATATCCATTTCCGCTTGGAACTTTGGAGAAATAGAGGCCGCTTTGGTTTCTATAGCATCTTTGGTGCCATATTATGCAGTGCTATTCTTGCTGCGTGATAAAATGGCTAATTCGTTTAAATTTACTATCAAAAATAACAATTGATAATTATTGAACTATGAGTGTATTACTTTCTGCTGTTGCCACATTGGGAGTTATTGGAGCGGGTAGCGCTGCAATACTATACTTTGTGGGACGCAAATTTTATGTGGAGGAAGACCCTCGCATTCAGGAGGTGCAGGATGCATTGCCTGCTGCCAACTGTGGTGGTTGTGGTTTTCCGGGCTGCGCATCGTTTGCCAACGCTTGCGTTTTTGCCGAATCATTAGATGATCTTAACTGCCCTGTGGGTGGTCAGGATACTATGGACCGCGTGGCTGAGATATTGGGCAAGACTGCTGCCAAAGCCAAGAAGCAAATTGCTGTGGTGAGATGTAGCGGATCGTGTGACGAGCGTCCACGCCTTAATCTTTATGACGGAGTTTCAAATTGCAGCATTGCGGCGGCGCTTTATGGCGGCGATACGGGGTGCTCGTTTGGCTGCTTGGGATTGGGCGACTGCGTGGACTCGTGCAACTTTGATGCTATTCACATGAATCCTTTGACTATGCTTCCTGAGGTAGTAGAGGATATGTGCACTGCATGTGGTGCGTGCGTGAAGGCTTGTCCTAAAGACATTATTGAGCTTAGAAATCAAGGTCCAAAATCAAGACGCATCTATGTTAGCTGCGTGAACGAAGATAAGGGAGGACCTGCCAAACGTGCCTGCAATGTGGCTTGTATTGGTTGCTCAAAATGTGAGCAGGCTTGTGCCTTTGATGCTATAACCATCAAAAACAATCTTGCATACATTGATGACGATAAGTGTCGCCTTTGTCGCAAGTGTGTTCCTGTGTGCCCAACCAATTCTATACTGGAGCTTAACTTCCCTCCACCAAAAGAGAAAAAACCGGCTCCGGCAGCAGTTGCAGAGGCATAGCAACACATTTATAAGAAACTGAATCTTTATTTAATAATGACGTTGTGGGCAGTGGTGGGCAAATAAACAGCCTACTATTAATGACCTGTGACTGAAAACTGATAATATGTTAAAAACATTTCGCTTAGGTGGAATACACCCTAAAGAGAACAAACTATCGGCGGGATATAAAATACAACCCATTGAGATTCCCGCTCAGGTTGCCATTCCTCTTACTCAGCATATTGGTGCACCATGTCAGGCTGTGGTGAAGAGGGGCGACAAAGTGAAGGTGGGAACCCTTCTTGGCAAATCGGTTGGCTTTGTGTCGGCCAATATTCACTCTCCTGTTTCGGGGTCTGTATTTAAGCTTGATCAGGTGATTGATGCAAGCGGATACAAACGTGATGCCGTTATCATAAAAGTGGAGGGTGATGAATGGGAAGAAACTATCGACCGAACAGATACACTGATTAAAGAGTGCAATCTTACATCATCAGAAATAATTGACAAAGTGGCTGCTGCCGGTATCGTGGGTATGGGGGGTGCTACTTTTCCTACGCACATCAAACTGATGCCCCCTCCTAATACCAAAGCGGAGGTGCTTATTATTAATGGTGTGGAGTGTGAGCCGTATCTTACATCAGATCATCAGCTGATGATGGAAAAGACTGAGGAGATATTGGTGGGAATTACCATTTTGATGAAAGCCCTAAGGGTGAACAGAACTATAATTGGCATCGAGAACAATAAGAAGGATGCTATTGATAAGTTTAAAAAGGCTGTAAAAAACTATCCCGGTGTGTCGGTGCTGCCCCTCAAGGTGCAATATCCACAGGGTGGAGAGAAGCAACTGATTGATGCGGCTACCAAACGTCAGGTATCAAGTGGGCAACTACCCATATCGGTAGGCGCTGTGGTGCAAAACGTGGGTACTACATTTGCCGTGTATGAGGCTGTGCAGAAAAACAAACCTTTGGTGGAGCGTGTGGTAACCGTGACAGGAAAGGATGTTAAAAAACCGTGCAACGTACTCTCTAGAATTGGAATTCCGATAAGCAATCTTATTGACTTTGCAGGTGGGCTGCCCGAATCAACAGGAAAAGTAGTTAGTGGCGGACCAATGATGGGTAAGGCTCTTGCCAGCATCGAAGTGCCTGTTACAAAGGGTACGTCGGGCGTATTAATTATTCAGACACTTGAGGCTAAGCGCAAGCAAATGAGGGACTGCATAAGATGTGCAAAATGTATTGATGTTTGCCCAATGGGCCTCAACCCTACCCTTCTGATGAACCTTACAGAATATAAGGAGTGGGATCGTGCAGAGAAAGAGCGCATCACTGATTGTATAGAGTGTGGCTCGTGCAGCTACACGTGTCCGTCTGACAGACCGCTTCTGGATTATATTCGTTTGGGCAAAAGCACAGTTACCAAAATAATCAGAGAGAGAAAAGATTAAATATTAACACTCAAATATTTAAATCCTCTATATGGGGATTTAGGATTTATGGAAAATAAACTTATCGTATCACCGTCGCCACACATACACAGTGGCGATACCATTGAAAAAAACATGTATGGGGTGCTTATTGCACTGGTGCCTGCCTTTTTGGTTGCACTATATGTTTTCCGCCTTGATGCTCTTATTATAACGGCACTTGCGGTTTTGTTTTGCATGGGATTTGAATATCTCATCAGCAAATACATCATGAAAAAGGAACCTAATATTCTTGATGGCTCTGCTATAATCACAGGCGTGCTTTTGGCTTTTAATGTTCCTTCCAACTTGCCTATATGGATATTGGCGCTTGGTGCATTGTTTGCTATTGGCGTTGTGAAGCTGGCTTTTGGTGGATTGGGAAATAACATCTTTAATCCTGCCATTGCAGGGCGTATATTCCTGCTGATTTCATTTCCCGCACAAATGACCACATGGCCTACGCCTGCCGTGGGTGCTGTGACTGACGCTGTAACTTCGGCTACAGTTCTGTCTAATCTCACACTAAATCCTGATGCTGTGATATCTGTTAAGGATATGTTCTTGGGATTTGAGGGTGGATCAATTGGTGAGATGAGTGCACTGGCACTGCTTCTTGGGCTTGGCTATATGTTGTGGAAAAGAGTTATTACCTGGCATATTCCTATTTCTATAATTTTGACCGTGGGAATCTTCACAGGAGCTATTTATGCATTCAATCCGCAGGATATTTACAATCCGCTTATTCATCTGTTTTCGGGTGGTTTGATGCTGGGTGCCATTTTTATGGCTACGGACTATGTGACATCTCCAATGACTAAGACGGGGCAACTTATTTTTGGTGTCAGCATTGGGGTAATTACAGTGGCTATCAGATTGTGGGGTGCTTATCCTGAGGGTGTTTCGTTTGCCATTCTGTTTATGAATGCACTTACGCCAATTATTAATAATTACACTAAACCTAGACGATTCGGGGAGGTAATCAAACATGGCTAAATTGAAATCTACATTTACAAATATGTTTCTGTCATTGCTTACAATATGCTTGGTAGTGGCTCTATTGCTTTCGCAGGTGTATAGACTAACAGCAGGGCCAATTGCTGAAGCAAAGGCTAAGAAACTGGAAGATGCCATAATGGAAGTTGTACCTGAGTTTGACAATAACCCTGTGGCTGAGTCGTATAAAATGGCGGTGGACGAAGGTGATTCACTTCTTGTTTATCCTGCTCTTAAAGATAATAAGGTTGTGGGGTTTGCAATAAATACATATTCAAACAACGGATTTAGTGGGAATATAGAGATAATGGTAGGATTTGACACCAATAGTAAGGTTGTGAACTATGCCGTTTTATCGCACGCTGAAACTCCGGGATTGGGCTCTAAAATGGGCGAATGGTTTAAGGATTTGACAAAGCCTAACCAGTCTGTTATTGGTCGTGATTTATCAAAAGGCAACTTGCAAGTAACCAACGATGGTGGCGATGTGGATGCTATTACTGCTTCTACAATTACTTCGCGTGCATTTCTTGAGGCTGTGAATA
>CAZSKF010000118.1:0-6761 GCA_964607405.1 uncultured Proteiniphilum sp.
CCTAAACGGAATATTTAAAATACCATCATCAATAGCCGCCTTTATACCATCAGCGTTCATAAGCACAGCTTTAGATAAACCACCGCCTTTAAACATGGCCGGATTACCATTGGTATCACTATACTCAATATATGGAGTAGGATCTGGCAGTGCACGAACTCTAAACTTTTTGGTAGCCATATTGACAGTTTTGGAACCCGAGCGTGCCGAAATAGAAATCTCAACATCCTGCCCCACCCTTGCAGGTTTTGCAATCCACATAGCCCCTTGTCGTGTTAACGAGCCATTTGTCATAGTAGCCATCACATCTTGAGGTGTAACACCAGGCACCGAAATACTTATCTCATTATCAATACCTGCATAAAGCACATTCATTAGCGTAGGAGCAATGGTAGCCATAGGCTCTATTACAGTATAACTATCAGTAAACTGACGACGCATCACACTGCCATCACCACTAATTGTTTCAATATATCCCTCAACAGGAAAAGTGCCCACACTACCCGCAGTAGCAGAAAACTGTCCACCGGCAGATTCGCCCAATGATTTTCCATTTACATATATAGATTGAACCTGAGTAGAATCCTCTGCCGAAAGCACAATACGAGCATTGTATGAAGAACCTTGTATCAACACACGAGACTCAGGGATGACATATGCATTAACTCTATTAACTCTAAAGTCTCCTATATCAACATAATTAAGCAATGAGTTCAAAGCCTCACCTTCCGACATGCGAATATCATTCTGAAGTTTTGATAGAATTGTAACAGCAGCCGAAATTGGCATATTATAAAACAAAGACTCCTCCCAATTCTTATTATCACCAGTGCTTGCAAACTTAGAAGGGCTGACATCCAAACTACTCTTAATTATATTACGTCTATTATCATCAGCAACCATTTCGGTGAGCAAGTCTCTAAAGTCCACTATTCCATTCCTAAGCTTCATCCCCTCGCTGCCTGATGAAGACAACATCACAACTGAAGCAGCATCAAGATTCTCCTTATTCTTAATATTCTTAACGTCACCCTTTTTGCCGTCCGCAATCTTCACCATCCTATCCTTCAGGTCATCAATATGCAAAACAAGCGAATCACTCATCTTTCTAATCAAAACACCCTTATCATACCACTCGCCGGCCTTTTCTCTGTTTTGTGTATTATATTGTTCAAGCTCACCCATTATTAGGTTGTTGCGAGCCTGTATATTCTCAAAGGTATCACTCAAGCTCTTCTCCACAATATCAAAACCATTGAGCACCTCAACCGAAACATTGAGAGCCAACATAGCAATGAAAACCAAATACATCAGGTTTATCATCTTTTGACGTGGAGAATTTGAAAATCTGCTTGCCATCTCTATATTCTATTTATTTGCAGTCATCGCCTGAATTAAGCGACCATATATTTGATTTAGCTCTTGTATTTGACGTGTCATCTTCTCGGTCTCATCCCTAAAAGTAGAACTATCAGGCAAACTGCCACTATACATATCTTTGATATTAGCCAAACCACTATTTATTTGCTCAAGAGTATCTATCTGCCCGCTAATGCCGCGTAGCTGTATCTCATAAATTGTATTCAATCCGGAAATATTTCTGTTTAGAGCCTCCATTTGCTGCACATAGCCTAGTGAGTTTTGACTTATGTTTTGCGAATTGTCAATAATATGCTTGTATGACTCTTGCAACGATTCGGAAATGCTGGTAAGCGTATCTACTGCGTGAGCAAACTTTGCAACATTATCAGACACAGCCGAAAGCTGATCGACAGAACCACCAACCTGGTAGCTTTCAGTGTTGCGAGGGCGACTCTGTGGAGCAGCCGAAGCATAACCACCTCCGCCCCCAAAAGTTGGACGATCGGCCGGATCCTCACTATCTAACACAGGAAAAACATTTTCCCATTTATATCCCTTTGGCGGTCTGTCTAATCCATAAAGAATAAACACCACAACCTCAACAGCCATCCCAGTACCAAAAATTATATTACCCCAAATGCCCCAAAGGTGCAACACCTTTACCATGGCACCAAGAATAACAATGGCAGCACCAAAACTATAGCCATACTGCAATAGTCGCTGTCCGCTATCTGTTTGCAAAAAGTTCTCTATTTTTCTTATTGCTCTATTCATCTCTTTTTTCTTTGCTAAAAGTTTTTATCTGCGCGCTGTGCCAGCCCCCATTTGAGTTCTCACACACCTAAATCCAATATAAGACCTACCCACATTCTGATACTCCATATCTCGCATATCCGATCTGATAAAAGTAGATATATCCTTCCACGAACCACCCTTCACCACTTTTTTCTTCAAAGCATAAGGATCCTCCTCAGCAGCATTATATCTATATTCAGGATTCACGTCACTCATCATTTCATTGCCCGATTCAGTATAGGCAGTTGAAGTCCACTCAGACACATTGCCCGCCATATCATAAAGCCCCACAGCATTAGGTTGATAGCTTCTTACCTTTGCCGGAATCAAATTATTATCAGCAGCATAAGCCCCTTCGCCCGGCTTAAAGTTGGCCATAAAGCAATCATCATCAATTTCGGCCGAACCGGCACCCCAAGGATAAATATTATCGGTATTTCCACTTCGTGCAGCAATCTCCCATTCAGCCTCAGTAGGCAAACGATACTTCTCAATCTTCACATTATTTCGCTGAAGGCTTTTGCGCAAATACATTGTTCGCCATTCACAAAACGCAGTTGCCGCCTCCCACGATACACCCACCACAGGATGATGAGCATAAGAAGGATGAGAAAAATAATTGCGCATATAAGGCTCATTATGAGCATTCTCAAAATCATTAACCCAACAGGTAGTATCGGGATAGATATTAACAATCTTGGTATGCACAAAGTCATATAAACTGCTAAGCGGCCTGGTAATAGACTCATTAACAATTCTACCCGACTCATCAATATAGGCAGTGTCTTTAGAAATAAGTAATCCACTTACCACCAACTCATCAGAGTTCAATCTATAATCAGTATTAAGATTTCGCTCCTGCGGGTTCAGCCTATTGTGACGTTTGGCTGCCTCAGTTTCGTCAAACCATTCATATCTAAAATTCATTTGACTAGCATCAAGCATCTTTTGCCCCGTAACGGGATGAGTAATATAGACACTATTAATAGCAGCGGCTTCCTCCTCCGTGTTTCTGGTCCAAGGTATAGGAATAGTCCAATCAAGCCTAGGCGTTATTGGATCACCATACTCGTCCTCAGTTATTTTATAAAAATCATCGCCGGCATAAGCAGGATCAGCCAATCGTTCACGAATTATAGAATCGCGCACCCAGTATATAAACTGCTTATATTGCGAGTTGGTAATCTCCGTCTCGTCCATCCAAAAGTTATCAACCGATATCCCCCGAGTGGGAATTGTAATACCCCAAAGCGAATCAAGTTCGCCGGGACCCATCACAATAGAACCACGAGAAACCATAACCATATTGTATGGCGTTGGCTCGTTCCATGCTTTCCCCACAGGCACACCCGTCAGCTCACCACCAACACGCCCCATGCCCCCTCTTCCACACGAAAAGAGAGAAACAAGCAAAATCATTATGACAATTATCTTTCTTACGTTCATAATTAATATGTCGGTATATTTATTTTTCATTTATCTATTATTTTCACTACAACAGCCTTATGCTTTTATGTGGTTGCGGTTTTGGCCTAAACAAATCCAAGTCAAAACTATATTGCAGAGACACCTCATGATTGGCACCAAAATTTACTGCGCCATCATATTTATTTTTATCATAGGCATATCTCACAACTATATTACTAAAAGCAGCACCGGCAAACATAGAATACCCTGCATCCTTTATCCACATAGCACCAAGCGAATACTTTCGGTTCCAGCTAAGTTGCAAAGCACCATATAGGTTTTCAAAATCAGTGCCGGTTTCATAAAACAACATCGGCTCTAATTCAAATAACGTATTAAATAATTTAATATTGTATCCCATCATCAAATTATACGACATGGGAATCTTTGACAAGGTAGAGTCATTATTCACCACCTCATCAGAATTATACAAACTAACGCTATAATAACCTGGTTCATTTATGTGTCTAACGCCCACTCCTGCAAAAAACCTAGCAGTGGTGAATGACAAACCCGCACTCATATCAATTCTTCTTTTATCTACAGGATTTGCCAATGCCTGCTTTTGCGATCCATTTGTTGAATCAATCCTCAACATCAAAGAGGCCGCATCATAGTTGAGTTCACGAAAACCAACCTGCACACCGGCATTAAGCATACCCCGCCCCACTTTTTGATTATAAGAATACTGAGCAGCAAAGTGTATATTTTGTTCCTTGCCCACATTGCTATTTTCAAAAACCAGACCCACACCATGACGCAGACCCAAAAACTCGAAAGGCATTGAAGCAGACAGGTTAATCACCTTTGGTGCATCATCCACACCGGCATACATACATTTATATAGAGCCGACACATCAATAGATGTGCCAGATCCGGCAAATGAAGGATTATATCTGCCCTTGGCAATCCAGAATTGACTATACGGAACATCCCATTGAGCATGTGCGCTAAAGCTTAACATCATTAGCAGCACCAGAATATGTATTTTCCTATTCTTTATCATCTTAATAATAATAACATCAAAATGATAAAAAAATTGTATCAGAGGCAAATAAGATATTAGAAAATCAATTGATACAACATTCTAAAGATTCCGGGGGCCACTTTTTTATTATTAAACTCATCAATAGAAGCGTTTACTCTTTCAACTGTGGCTGCAGAAGGAGCCTTAACCTCAGGCAATGTCGAGTCGGTATAGTAGTTAGCCAAAATATCAAGAGGGGTCACATTAGGGTTATTCATTATTTCATGTTTCCAATCGTTAGAGTCTTCACTAACCTGATCAAGCAAAAAGCAAGTCCAAGCACCAATCACGTAACTCTCACTATCAATAGCAGGCGAATCATATGGTTTTATATTATCAGACGCAGCCAATATCCTCAATGCATTAGCAAGCGTTTCGTCAGAATATACCTGATTGGGATAAGCACTATACAAGCTCGATACAATCTCATAATAGTGCGCCGTGCCCTCCATTCGGTCATAATATTTAGCAGCGTTTAAGTCATCAGGATATGTAGCCTTATAATGATTATAGTTTGCCAATACCTGCAGCGTTATCGAATCTCTGTGGGCAACGGATGAAGCTGCATTAGCCTCGAGCAAAAGTTCATAAATCAAGTGTCTTTCTATTCGTGCATCAATATGTTCCACTCTTGGATTTCTGGCCCTGTTATACACAGTGTCGGGCGATGCCCATCTACCATCCTGCTCAAGCATGTGAAACATCTCGTGACTGTACGTTAAAAACAAATCATACGTACCCAAGTATTGATATTTTTGAAACTCCAAAACATTTTTCAGTCCCTCTTCAGACAAAGCCAGATATACCCCTTTTATTGAATCATTATTAAATTCGGCAAAACCAATATTATACTTTGGCCTTACGGGGCATAGCTCTTTCAGTTCTTGTTTAGAAAGCTCTTTCACTTCGCCCTTTGGAGATATACTCCACGACTTACTGCTCTCTATGCTCTGCACCACGGCATAAAGATCTGCAACATTATTATCAGGCCAAATAGATATAAAAGTTTACACTTATACACATACGCATAAAAATTGGCCTATTTATAAGTACAAAAATAACACCTTCTGTGCTATTTACAATGGAGAAGTTTATTCAATTGTAAAAGAATTTACTACAATGACACCGGAGATTTATTCTTTGGGTGAGTATTTGCAATCCGAGGGAGTTGAAGAAATAGCCTTAGTGCGACTCTCATATCAGTAGTTGCTTAAGCAGCATTAGCATTAAGACTGTTTCGTCCATAAAACCCTATTTCCACCCCATCCCAACTACCAAAACCTCTATAAAAATCAATTTTATACTCAGTCCAATATTGGTTTATGGCATAAATGATGATTTACTACTCTTTCCAATGTTGGAATAAGGCATAAAAGTATATTGACTACCCTTTCCAATATTGGACAAGGTCATAAATGATTATTGACTAGCCAGTCCAAGAGTGGACAAGATCATAAATAACTATTGACTAGCAAACCCAGAAAAATAAATATACAAATTGTTTACAATGAATGAAGATGTTTTGCTACATGTCCATCCATTACATGTGATGATTGGCTATGCATCATTACAAAATGAACCTTCACTATCAATTGATGATTTTGTAGGCTTACAAATTCGTCAATTGACTGTAATAGATGGCAATGTAATTGTACAAATTTGTCGATTGACTATAATATGTATTCATGAAATTCAGGGTTTGTATGTAAAAGTGGTTATATGAGGTAACACATATGTGGAAAGGTAAGAAAATTAGTATTTATGACCTTTTCCAATCAAATAATAATTAGTTTTGTAGTATATATGGCTAAAACCTGAGTTCGAATAGGTAGTAAATTGACATTTATGGTGCTTTCCGCAGTTGGAACGACATGAAAATGTGTTTTGGCTTATAAATCCAATTGCGATTTGCCGGGTTGGGGTGTATTTGCGTTCAATTCCAATTGCGGACGGGGGTGTTGGGACGCTTGTGCAGCCACCACCAACACCACTTAGCCCTTATATTTTATATTGATTATAAAACAAACTTGTGTGAAGATATGGAACTCAAAAAAGAGGTGAAGAAACCAAAATTGATTAGATACAGCTGGTTGCAGCGCATAGAGCAAAC
>CAZSKF010000119.1:0-6240 GCA_964607405.1 uncultured Proteiniphilum sp.
TTGCTCTTTTCAATATTCTCAAAATATCTTCTTTGCTATAGTCACCTATATCTACTAAACTTCTTGGTTTCATAATTGGTCTCAATCTTTTGTCTGATTACTGAATGATTCTTTATACAAAAGTATAGAAAGTTCATGAGCTTTATGTGCAATATGCTATTTTTAATATTTAAAAACCATGCTTATTGTAAGTACATGCCTTAGCTATGTATATAAGAAGAGGCTGTTTCATGTATGATGTAATTCATATCGAAACAGCCTCCTGCACTTATAATCTAATTAGTAATTTCTCTATTTGTTCCACACTCGTGGTGCAGGAACAGATTTCAGAGGCTCTCTGTTTTTCAAATCTTTCATTACCTCTTCTATTGCACGATTCAGTTGTTGATCTTCACCGTTCCATTCTTTTATTGGATCGTTGTCTATTTCAATATCGGGAGCTACACCGTAGTTCTCAATAATCCACTCACCCGTTTTAGCGTCGTAACTGGTGAAGAAGGGAACACGGATATCAGTTCCATCAATAAATGGTAGTGAACCGGATATACCAACTATACCTCCCCATGTACGTGTTCCAATTAGTTTGCCCAAGCCTAGTGCTCTGAATCCCCAAGGGAATAAGTCACCATCAGAGGCTGAGTATTTGTTTATCAGACAAACTTTTGGTCCCACCTGCACAGCATCGGGCACAGTACCTATCCTGCTTGATCCGCGACGCATTGTCAGCCTGTATGGCTCTCTCGATAATCTTTCCAAAATCATGGGTGACACATTACCACCACCGTTTGCTCTATCATCAATAATTAATCCTTCTTTATCCAGTTGAGGGTAAAAGTAGCGTGCAAACTCATTTAGTCCATCCACACCCATGTCAGGGATGTATATATACCCAATTTTGCCACCAGATGCTTCATCCACTTTTTTGATATTGTTTTGCACCCACTCGTAGTGATAAAGTGAATATTCTTCTTTGATGGGGCTAATAACAATCTTGCGAGCACCATCCAAGCTTGGTTTGCTGTTTAGCATTAGTTCTGTTGGCACGTCTGCTTTACCCACTAATAGCGAATACATATCGTTGGCAGTGCTTGTTGCAATACCGTCAATGCCCACTATATAATCACCCACATTGGCTACTATTCCCGGCTCTCTCAATGGTGAGCGTAGTTTTTTGTCCCATGATGCTCCTTCAAGAATCTTTTCAATTCTGAAGAAACCACTCTTATCTCTTGATATCTCAGTACCCAGTAGTCCTAAGTTCACAGTTTCTGCACGTGCAGTCTCTCCCGGGTTCACATATGCGTGTCCTATGTTTAGTTCGCCTATTAGCTCACCAATCAAGTAGTTCAAGTCAAGACGCGTTTTTACGTATGGCAGCATCACTGCATATTTTTCTTTCATAGCTTTCCAATCTACACCATGCATGTTTTCCAAATAGAAACCATCTCTATATACACGCCATGCCTCATCATATATTTGTGCCCATTCTTGTGGATAGTCGGTAGTAATCTTCATGTGCGACAGATTTACCGGCTCACTAAGGTTTACTTTGCCTGTGGGGATATTTTCCACATATATTTGTCTGCCTTTCATAAACAGGGCTTTCTTAGCACCCGACTCTATGCTCATGCTAGCGCCTTCTGCTATTATCTCCTCTTTTTGTTTGTTCAAGTCATACATTGCCACAGTGCCTCCTCTGTTATAATATACCTTATGGTTGTTCATATAAAAACCACGATAAAATCCTGTTGGCACCGGTAGTTTCACCACTCTGTCAGATATTCCGTCAGCATCAATTTTCACTGTCACCACAGAGTCTTTTGCTGCTGGCTTTTTGCTTTGATTCACCTCTGCATCTTTTTCTAGGAATGGAGATGGAGTGTCTTTAGTAAGCAAGCTCAAATATACACCATTTGAGTTTCCGTAGGTATGGTTCCACTCCTTTGATCCATATGTTGGGTTGAAGTCTCTTGATGAGGAGAATACAATATATTTGCCATCCTCACTAAATGCGGGACCATATGACTCATACCACTTGTCGGTGATTGCATATTCCTTCTTTGTATCAATATTAAATGCATATACTACGTTAAAGTTGTTCGACTCCGTGCGCACATATGTCAGCCATTTGCTGTCGGGCGAGAAGCTCACTCCTGTCGGTTCTCCAACGGGGTCTTGAAGCAAAGTTGTTACCTTTTTCCCTGCTACATTTATTATGTTCAAGCAGTTGCTTCTGTCAGTATAGACAATTGATTTTGAATCAGGGCTCCATACAAATGATCTGATATACGTATCATTGTTTTTTGTTAGCTGAATCGCTTCAATCTTATTTGCGTCTTGTATATAAATCTCAGTTTCGCCTGTAGCATCAGACATATATGCTATATGTTTTCCGTCGGGCGACCATTTGGCACTGCGCTCGTGAGCACCTGGTGTTAGTGTTATGTTTTTCGTAACACCTTTATTGGCTGGGATATTAAACACCTCACCTCTTGCCGTTACGGCTAGTCTCTCTCCGTCAGACGAAAGGCTTACGCTACTTAGATATTTCGCACCATCTTTTATTTCACTTCTTGCATACACATTGTCCGAAGTAAGTGAGATATTTATTTTTTCTGCTTTCTTGCTTGTTGCATCCAGCTTGTAGATATATCCGCCATTCTCAAAAACAATGGTGTTGCCATTTGCGCTTGGAAACTTAATATCATATTCTGTGAAGTTGGTAACTTTTGAGGTCTCTTTAGAGTTGGTATTATACACAAACAGATTCATGGTTCTGTCTCTGTCCGAGATATAAAAGATTTCATCACCAATCCACATAGGCATGATGTCTTGTGCCTTATTTTCGGTTATATTAGTAACGGTTTGTTTTGCTTCGTCATATATCCACACATCATCGGCCATGCCGCCTTCATAATATTTCCAGGTTCTAAATTCACGCATCACACGGTTGTAGGCCAACTTTTTTCCATCCGGAGAATAGCTGCAAAAGCCACCTTCGGGTAGTGGAATAACGTTTGATAGACCTCCATGATTAGCCACACGATAAAGTTTTCCGGTAAATCCATCACTAATACGATTTCGGTAAACAATCTCTTTGCCGTCCGGTGTCCATCCCATTACGATATTGTTTGGACCCATTCTGTCGCCAAGGTCGTCGCGCGAGTTTGTCGCAGTGTAAGTTAGTCTCAGAGGTTCGCCACCTGCAGTGGGGATAGTATATACCTCCGTGTTTCCATCATACTGACCTGTAAAGGCAATTGATGTGCCATCGGGTGAAAACTTTGGGAACATCTCGTATCCCACATGCGATGTTAGTCGCTTAGCCTCGCCTCCATTAATTGATACTTTGTACAAATCTCCTGCATAGGAGAATACTACTTCATTTCCATTTGTTGTGGGAAAGCGTAGAAGTCGTGCTTCTTCAGCATTTACTCCCATCCAAACAAATGCCAATAATAATAAAAGAGGAATCTTTCTCATAAAGCATTAAACTTTGTTTGATTTTGAAATAAAAAAACCTTTACAATGCAAGCACTGTAAAGGTTTTGAGTTAGTTATTGTTTTTATAGTTCTAAGTCGATGTCAAATAGCTCGTGCCAAGGCAAACCCTGTTTGTTTAGCTGCTCCATGAATGGATCAGGATCAAACTCCTCAACATTAAATACGCCCGGCTTTTTCCATAAGCCTTGCATAAACATTCTTGCACCAATTGTAGCAGGCACTCCCGTGGTGTAGCTTACACCCTGTGCACCTGTTTCTTCAAAAGCATCCTGATGTTTGCAGTTGTTGTATATATAATATGTACGTTCTTTTCCGTCTTTAATTCCTCTGATGCGACAACCAATAGATGTTTCACCTGTGTAGTTTTCGCCAAGCTCACCCGGATCCGGAAGAACAGCTTTTAGGAATTGGATAGGAACAATTTTCTGACCGTTGTATTCTACTTCATCAATACGAGCCATACCAATGTTTTGGATAACGCGAAGGTGAGTCAAATACTCCTGACCAAATGTCATCCAAAAACGAGCACGCTTGATTGTTGGGAAGTTTTTCACAAGTGACTCAAGCTCCTCGTGATATATCAGATACGACTCTTTAGGGCCAATGTTTGGATAGTTTAGAGGTTGATGTATCTCGTGTGGTTCTGTTTCCACCCACTCGCCATTTTCCCAATACTTTCCTTTTTGAGTTACCTCACGAATATTAATTTCGGGGTTGAAGTTGGTAGCAAAAGCTTTGCCATGATCGCCTGCATTACAATCCACAATATCCAAATAGTGAATCTCATCAAAGTGATGTTTTGCAGCATGAGCCGTAAAAATACTTGTCACACCAGGATCAAAACCACAACCAAGTATTGCTGTCAATCCAGCTTCTTTAAATCTATCTTGATAAGCCCATTGCCAGCTATATTCAAATTTAGCTTCATCTATTGGTTCATAGTTGGCGGTATCCAAATAGTTTACACCACACTCCAGGCAAGCATCCATGATGGTTAGGTCCTGATAGGGCAGGGCAACATTTATTACCAGCTCAGGTTTGAACTCATTGAAAAGTGAAACTAGCTCGGGAACGCTGTCTGCGTCCACTTTTGCAGTTTGGATATCAACACCCGTACGGCGTTTCACATCCTCTGCTATAGCGTCACATTTGCTTTTTGTGCGGCTAGCCAACATAATCTCAGTAAAAACATCGTTGTTTTTCGCAACTTTATTTGCAACAACAGTTCCAACGCCACCAGCGCCGATGATTAAAACTTTTCCCATTTTAAAAATTTATGATTTATGTGTATTACTAATATGTGTCATTGTTAATTCTTAGAAAATAATATTTGTCTGCAAATAATCTGTTTCTAAGCCATATCTAACATTCAACTCTACAAATATACAATAAATAAATTGAAATTGTTTTTGAATTACTAAATCTAATAGTTGAATTTTATTTTTTAGGCTCTGTCTTTTTTTTTGCCTTATATAAATTATACCTTTGTGTTATTCAACAATTACATAAAATTAAAAACTTAAATCATGGACGAAGAAAAAATCCAACAAATAACCCAATCTACAAGTGTAATAAGTAACTGGTCAAAAGACCTACTAACCAATTTGGGTGTCAGCGGCGACTGGATAAACTACATTAATGCACTCTTTATGCTGATTATCCTTTCTGTTATTATACTGACTGTATATCAAATCACTTGGTATATACTTAAAGGAGTATTTAAAAAGTTTGCCCGAATACCCCGAATGTCATTTCTCAAACATTTATCCGATAGGCGATTCCCTCACTTTCTGTCTATGATAATACCCTTTAGCTTGGTTAAAGGGGCTATTCCTATAGTGTTTGAAGCCTTCCCGGCCTTTATGAAGCTGATGGATAAATTTGCCGACATGTACCTGGTGTTCTATGTTATTTGGCTAATTATGTCAATCATTAATGCGTTTGGCGACTCACTAAGAACCAAAGCACAACTTCGCGATAAGCCTATTGATAGTTACATACAAGTGGTAAGGATTATATTCTACTTCTTTGGATTCATAATTCTGATTTCAATCCTTACAGGCAAAAACCCGATGTACTTTATCGGAGGTATGGGTGCGGCATCTGCTATTCTTATGTTAGTATTCAAAGATACCATTATGGGATTTGTGGCCAGCATTCAAGTCTCTGCTAATGATATGGTGCGTATTGGCGACTGGATCACAATGCCAAAATATGATGCCGATGGCGATGTTATTTTGATAACACTCACTACGGTCAAGATTAGAAATTTCGATAAAACCATCACCACCATTCCACCATATGCTCTTGTGTCCGATTCTTTTCAAAACTGGCGCGGTATGCAGGAAAACGGAGGTAGAAGGCTTAAGCGCTCTGTTTATATAAAGCAATCTTCCATAAGATTTATAAGTGATGATGAATTGCCCCGCTTTATGAAGATTCAGGCAGTAACAGATTATATACAAAAGCGTAGTTCAGAGATAAATAGCTTTAATGCTAAAACTGGAGCAGACAAATCTCTTGCTGTTAATGGACGAAACCTCACCAACATGGGCCTATACAGAATGTATATTCAAAACTATCTTCAAAATCATCCCGGTGTTCACAAAGACATGATTAAGATGGTACGTCAATTGCAGCCCGTGTCCAAAGGGCTTCCTCTTGAGCTTTATTTCTTCACTTCCACCATAGTGTGGCTCGAGTACGAAAATATTGTTTCAGATGTATTTGATCATA
>CAZSKF010000120.1:0-3673 GCA_964607405.1 uncultured Proteiniphilum sp.
CCTTTTATTATTTGAGAAATACGTGTTTGAGGTATGTGCGTATCCTTTGCTAGTTTATACGCACTTATCCCCATCGGAATCAAAAATTCTTCTGATAGTATTTCTCCCGGATGTATGTTTGCTAATTTGTTCATTGTTGTTAGTTTGTTTAATGATAATCAATTATTTCAACATTGTGTGCATTATTGTCAATCCACTGAAACGTAATCCTCCATTGATTATTAATTCTAATGCTATAGAAATCAGTACCTTTTAGTTTCTCTAGCTTATTTGACGGAGGAATCATTAAGTCCGTAAGATTTTGAGAACTGTTGAGCATCCTTAGTTTTCTCCTGCCAATTTGTTGTATTTCAACTGGTAGGTTCTTTACATATTCTCCATTCCAAATTTTCTTTGTATGCTTTGAGCCAAATGAATAAATCATACTATCATTCTATATTACTAACGTCAAAGGTATGTATTTTGTTTGAAAAAAATGAATCTGAGTCCATTTATTATGGTAAGCGGTAATACTTTTTTATATGTCTCTGATGATTTTAAGAAAGTCTTCCAGCTTGTATGAACCATCTACAACACGTCTTTCATAAACCATAAAGTATCGATAATCATTTCCTGCTTTGGCTGCCCATAGATTGCCAAGTCTTATCTTCTGCCCAGCATCTAAGTGGTCGCCCTTTGTTTCAAGAATTATTGTCTTCCCACTTTTAGTTTGAATAATAAAGTCAGGATAATGATTGATGAAACCATTAATCTTAAATCCCCTTCGCTCTATGTTTCTTGTCCAAAATGCAATATTGGACATATTACTAATCTCATTTATCACACGTTCTTCGAATGTATTCATATCTGCCTCTTTTTCGTAAAGTGACTTTGGAAAATCTTTTGCCGTGTAGTTTGGGTTGATAGATGTAGGTAGGGTAAAAGATGGTTCTACAAACACCTTATCGGTATCTAAAAGATCTCTGAACTTTCTCTCTGCATATCTTTCTGACAGCTCAGTGATTTTCGCTTTTATCTTATCCTTATACGAGTATTCGTTGGAAGCAAGGTCGTTAAATTGTTCGTCTGTAAAGTCGTCCAATATTCTATTTATATATCGTTCAATTTCTTTATCAGGGATTGGCATCATGTTTCCTATCAAGTCCATAAGGCGCTTGGTGAAGTTTTTTACCCGGTGTGATTTGCGGGAAGGGTCAAGTATGTAGGCAACGATGCTTGACCTTATTTCACCTTCTAAGCGGATAAAGCTTGGAGTGTTCTCTTTCTTTGTTTCATCCAAATCCACTTTGTATAATTCTGATGCAACATTATCGAATGAGATATTTGTGTCAGCTTTGCTTAGTGCAAAACCATCAAGAAGGTTTTCTTTTGCCAAAATAAGCTTTTCATCTCTTAATCCGAATAAATCGTTTTTTGGCACTTTTATATAAAACTGAGGCAGGCTTATCTGAACTGCCGTTTCTTTGAATATATCTTTTATAGAATATGTTTTCACAAGATCTTCTATTTCGTTAGGTAATATAGGAGTCTTAGATGCCTCCATTTCAGAAATTGTTTTCTCAAACTCGTCATTTTGTTCAAAAGCACTCTTTTCTATCTCAAGAACACTGTAGGTGGGTTGAACAGTATCGTCAGGCTCTTGCACAATTCGGGTTGTATCTATATCAAATGTAATATCTTCTGGTACGTCTGGTTTGCTGTTGTCAACACTGCTCGTGGGGAACAGCAACTTTTGTTGTTGTGCTGTTTCCAGCTGTGCAGGGTCACTCAATCTGTAGTCTTTGTCACTAAATCCTGCTTTGTTCAATCCTTTCACGATATTGTCAAGAGTATCTAAAAACTTAGAAGAGGCAGTGAGTACATAGCTGAGGTTGAGTAGCGGAAAACTGTGTCGCATCACGTAGGGCTGACGTAACACTCTACCCAAAATCTGTTCTACATCTACAGCAGAGCTTTTGTCGGCAAGCGATGCAAGAATATAAGCAAACGGGCAATCCCATCCTTCTTTGAGTGCATTGATAGTGATGATATAGCGCACTTCACAATCTTTGCTCATCAGGTCAACTCCCTTTATCTCATTTATATTTGCGGTTTTGATTTTTATCTGCTCTTCGGGAATTTTAAGTTCGATGAGTTTTTCTTTTAGTTTCTCGACGTTTGATTTTTCTTCGTCAGCATTTAGAAAATCCCTTCCATTCCTTGGTTGTGCCTGAAACAAAACAATGGGTCGTATATATTTGCCACCTTTCTTTTCTTCTTCTATGGCTTGCAGCTCCAGTCGTTTTTGTAGTTGCAGCGAAGAGTTGATTACCTCTGTCTTGTCCTGGTGATTATAAACAATAACAGGTAGCTTCACCATGTTTTCTTTTTTAAGCTCCAGCGCATCCACAAAGCTGATTATATTGCTGTTGTTTCGTGGTGTGGCGGTAAGGTCTAGTATAAAACAGGGGTTGAAAGCTTTGAGCATATCTAAGCTTAAGTCTGTTTCGGCATTATGGCTTTCGTCAACTACCACCATTGGGTTTAGGTGTTGCAACACATTCATTAATGAAATGTCTTTGTCGCTGCCCAAAATGCTTTCAAATGGTTGAAGAGCCCCATTTTGCTCATATACCTTGCGTCCCTCTTTGTTGGATGTTCGGATGCTGTCGAAGCTTAGTACAAATATATTTAACTGTTCCATTACCGTGGTGGGATTAAAACCACTTCCCTGCAACAGTTCCTCCTTGTCAAATACCTCTACTTTGTTGCCAAAGTGCGTGTTTATTTTCTGACGATATGGATGTTCCGGGTCTTTTAGATTCTTGATAGTTTGGTCAAGAATTGTGATGGAAGGAACTAACCAAACTACTGCTTTTGTTTTATCATAGGCAAATGCATCAAAGATAGTTTTGATGGCATTGCAGGCAATAAAAGTCTTGCCTCCTGCTGTGGGCACTTTCATACATACGTGGGGCACACGAGCCACATTGTTTTTGTATGGCTCAATTGCCTTGCCTATAAATGGGAATAGGGGAGTGCGCGGGTGTTGAGCCCAGAAATTATAGTAGGCATTTATTACGTCTTTACTCTCCTGCACGTGTTCTAAATATAATGCAAGGTCATCTATTACTTGTTGTTGATAGGGCTTTAGTTCCATTGTTTAAAATTTTCTTATTTCTCGTGGAATCTTTTTGAATATAATATTGTGTTGCGTCATAAACTCTTTCGTCAGCAAACAGTTGTCGGCATAAATTATGTATTGCTCTGCACCCGATCTCATGGTGCTCAGAAAGGAATGATCTAATGTGGTGGTCGCTTCGCTCTCGTAATAAAAATAGTATGCCGTATTGTTATGCTTTCCCATAAAGTAGGGATTGTCATTATGTTGCTCCTTGCTAATTGTGCTCTGAGTTTCGGAATAGTAGATATATTCTCTAATTTTATCTGCTCCCACAGATTCGTTTAGTGCTCCGTTAGTTTTGAATATTGGTTCACCAAGCGTGTAGAAATCAAAACAGCCTTTAGTTCCTTCCACTGCTTTTTTGTCTTTGCCATATCCTTTTATCACTCGTTTCACTCTTTCGGCAGTAATGCTGTCAGCATAGTCTTCCATTTCAATGAGAATAAACTTTCTGTTGCCACCATCTTTGTTAAGATTGAGCACTGCATGAGCTGTGGTGGCCGAACCGGC
>CAZSKF010000120.1:3773-4928 GCA_964607405.1 uncultured Proteiniphilum sp.
ATATTATTAATGAAGTTTCCTCCACCAAAAATTTCATCACAAATCAATCTTAGGTTAGCCTGCTCATTATCATCAATAGAAATAAAGATAGCCCCATCATCAGAAAGCAGTTTGTGCAGCAGCTTTAGCCTTGGATACATCATACAAAGCCACTTGTCGTGTCTGCTCAGGTCTTCTGCTTCTTTTCCCACCACTTGCCCGAGCCATTTCTTAATCCTGGGGTCGTTCACATTGTCGTTATATACCCATTTCTCATTTCCCGTGTTGTAGGGCGGGTCAATATAGATACACTTTATCTTTCCTTCATATTCGGGCAATAGAGATTTCAGAGCCTCCAGATTGTCTCCATGTATTATTTTGTTTCCGTATGGAGTCTCTTCTTCGCTTTGCACTCCATTGTCGTATCCATAAGAGTGTTCGAGCACTCTGAACGGCACGTCCATATGATGATTTACAACTTTGTCTTTTCCTATCCAGTGTAGTGTTGGCATTTATGTTTAGTAATTGATAATATAATATTCTTCCCAAAAATACCTATTCTTTCTCTAATATGAAAAAAATGGGGGTTGATAGTTTGCTATTTGTTCATAGGGGCTAACTTGCGTGTATCATTGTGTCTGCCTGTTTGTGTATATGGTTTGATTATTAATAATGCAACTCACATATTGAAATACAGAAATTAATGACAAGCGAAGCAAACTGAAATGGTAGCAAGAGTCAATATTTTAAGTGTTATAATATTTAGGGTTGCAACCTTTGTGTTTGTAATTTTATACTTTGCAGAGTTCTTATTTTTCTTTCACGTAGTTTCTGGTTTCTTTCACGTAGTTTCATTTTTATCACACACTTTAAAACACATTTAATACACAAACTCACTTTATGCTCTAACTGGTTAATTGCCAGCAGTGTTATGGCAGGGATTGTTTGTGTTTTATACTGATAAACTGTTTTATCACACAATTTCTATCACGTTAAATGACTGTTTCTATCACGTAAAATCTAATTTCTTCCACGTTTATTGTACGTTTCTTCCACGTGTTTAATCTGCTGATATTTAGTGTTATGCGGATTAATGTGTGTATTTCTGAATATTTCTTCCACATTTCTTCCACGTAACTCTGTGTTTCTTTTACATATTTGTCCGTTTCTTTTACA
>CAZSKF010000120.1:5028-6238 GCA_964607405.1 uncultured Proteiniphilum sp.
TTTCTTTTACACGTTCATGTTTTTCTTTTACATATCATCCTTTATTTCACGTAAAATCCGTTTTATTTCACGTTGTCAATATGCTGTTTATTAGCAGTATGTGTTGCTTTGATAGTTTTAATTCACGTAAATATAGTTTTAATTCACGTAAAATCTAATTTATTTCACGTTAGCTTATAATCCATTCTCCTGTTTTTCTGGATCCAATTCTTTTTATATATCCATCACTTCTGTATTGATTAATATGGAAGTCAACAGTTCTTCTTGTAATCTCCAAAATATTCCCTATACTTTGCAGAGAGATTGCACTATCTAATTCAATAATCATAAACAGCATCCAATCCATTTTCACATTCTTTTCGTTCAATTTTGAAAATAGGCTTGGATTCTTCTCTTTTACAAATGCTTTGTAGAACTCCAGTCTGCTTTGTAATAACTGAATAGATAGTTTATCTTCTTTCAATGCATCTCTAAGCTCTGTTGCAATATTCATAAAGTCGGCAGCTGTTAGCTCATCTGTATAAAACTTACTCATTACCGAATCAAACTCAATCAAATACTCAGGCGCTGTACCGTTATATTCAATCCAACTATGCTCTAGCTTATCAAAACCATATCCCGCATTCTCAGCCAATCGCACCATTCTAAAAAGCTTGGCAATAATAGGATTGCGAGGCAGTGAGAGGTCTTTTGATTTTATCTCTTCAAATGGCTTAGGCAAACCACCCGGATTGTAAAACTCTATATGATCGTCATTTTTTTTATTAATTCTTCTTTTGTCATTGGTTGTTTTGATTTAAATGATTTTTCAATTATCAATTTAATAAAGTCTTCACTTATCTTTTCCAACTCCACCAATTCTTCTGATATCGCCTCTGTGTTCCTAAGAGCTATGTGTAGATAGAAGTATTTGTAGAGCTTGCATGGTGCTTTTTCTACCAAAAAACATCATGGCACTATATTCTTCCCAAAAATACCTATTCTTTCTCTAATATGAAAAAATTGGAGGTTGATATTGTGTATGTATATCATTATAGTCAATGCCCGTAGGTGAGCGGTATTGGGAGGGTATTATTGCTAGTAATTAGTGGTGTTAAAGTCAATTAACGTTTGTTTTTCTTGCAAATGTGAATAATGTCAAATTAAATGCGTATGTTTGTAGTTAAATAGTGTTTGATGCTTGATAATCAGCGAAAAGACAAAGTGTCAA
>CAZSKF010000121.1:0-6193 GCA_964607405.1 uncultured Proteiniphilum sp.
GAAAGTAACCTATACCAAACAGCTCCTCAAACTTTCGTTTGCCACCCCGCTCGATAAGAATCTCCTTAGGCGAAAAACTAGCCAAAAGCTTATCCACCTCATCTCGGTTGCCCTCATACACAAGAAACTCACCCGTTGAAATATCCAAAAGCGAGATACCATAAACAGCCGATTTCTTTTCCTTGTGCAAGCAAGCCAGAAAATTATTCTCTTTATGATTTAAAATATTATCATTGATAGACACACCGGGCGTCACCAGCTCGGTTATGCCCCTCCTCACCAAAGTCTTGGTCTCCTTAGGGTTTTCAAGTTGATCGCAAATAGCCACACGCTTGCCCGCCCTCACCAGCTTAGGCAAATATGTATCCAGCGCATGATGAGGAAATCCCGCCATCTCCACATGTCCACCCGGCCCATTGGCACGGCGAGTGAGCGTTATCCCCAAAATCTCGGAAGTAACAATGGCATCATCAGCAAATGTCTCATAAAAATCTCCAACACGAAAAAGCAGTATAGCATCAGGATGCTCACGCTTAATCTGATCGTGTTGCCTCATCATTGGTGTTTGTTCTATTTTCTTTCCCACTTATTTTTTATAACCCTATTCTGTTTTTTTATAACTGCCAAAAGTACAAAAAAAGCTCCGACTATCGAAATGCAATTTCTGAATAATACCCCAGCCTTACTTACTACCCAACAAAATATCAGTCAATTCGGCCAACCCTTCCGAGGCACCCTTCATAATATGATGCACATCGCGGCGACTAACCGACACATCTTTTGGATCAATCAGATAAACAGGCACGCTGCGCGAAACATAGCCCAACAAACCCGCAGCGGGATACACATTCATAGATGTACCAATTATAACATACACATCAGCCTGCTCCGAAATCTTAGCAGCCTCCTCTATCATAGGCACCGCCTCGCCAAACCACACAATGTGGGGACGCAATTGGAATCCGCGCTCACACTTCATCCCCAATCGCAAGTCGCTATCATTAGGATCAATATCATAAATCAAATTATCATCAGACACAGATCTCGATTTCATCAACTCGCCATGCAAATGCAAAACCTTATTACTGCCCGCCTGCTCGTGCAGATTATCAATATTCTGAGTAATTATCTCCACATCAAAATGCTTTTCCAGCTCGGCCAAGGCATAATGCCCCCTATTGGGCTTTGCACCTAGCAACTCGCGCCTGCGCACGTTATAAAACTCAAGCACCAGCTCCGGATCAGCCTCAAAAGCCTCGGGCGTGGCCACTTGCTCCACCGGATACTTGTCCCACAATCCGCCCGAATCTCTAAAAGTGGCAATACCACTCTCGGCACTCATTCCGGCACCCGTCAGCACAACTAATTTCTTCATATCTATCTCCTTTTTAAAATTACAGATACAACAAATATACAAAAATGCGACCAAACCATCACCAATCAACCACCAAATGGCTACAATTAAATGGCACATAATAATAGGCACAAACACGATTAATCTAAATTAACACCACCAATTCTTGCAAATGTGAATAATGTCAAAATAAATAGCTACATTTGTAGTTAAATAGTGTTTCATAGCTGATAATCAACAAGAAGTCATTTTGTCAAAGCTATTCCGGAAGTTTAGATCTGAATATTGTTGGCCAACAAACTATGTAAAATAACTGTGAAACGAAATATGAAGCTCGACAAGCATGGTTTATGGCTTGCTTTATGTTGATCGAATAGTCACAATTAGCATCAATTAACTTAAATCTAACTTTCACAAGTGTCAAAGCTAAACCGGACTTAACAATTGGATGTTATGTTGCTCAACAAAATGCAGATAAAAACCGTGCATCATTGTCTGTTGTTCAACAAACATCAGATTCAACCCCAACCTCACCATAAGTTGACCTACAAACAATGTTGCACGCTCATTAAATATTGTTTCCTTAACAAAGTAGAATACAACATGGATGTTTTTTAGTTAATAACACGGAACAAATACTCGCCACAGCATGCCAAACGTGTCAAGTTAGAGTGCAAACAACAGAAAAAACTCTGTCACCATTGTCTGCTGAGCTGCAAACTGTAGATAAAACTCGCACACTATAGATTGGAGAGCGCCGAACAACAGATAAAATCTAAGCCTAAACGATAAACATGTATCAGTGAATAACAAACCCGCATAACAACATTTTTGAAATTTATCAATATATATCGCTATAATATTATAACTTTGCGAGTTAAATCAAAAAAAGAAAATAAATAAAATGGAGAAATTAAGTTACGCATTAGGAATGAGCATGGCTAGCAGCCTGGTAAATTCGGGATTGAACGATATAAATGTTGAAGCATTTAGCAAAGCTGTTGCAGATGTAATCAGCAAAAGCGAGTTGGAAATGAGCCCACAGGAAGCAAACGAGCACATCCAAGTGTATTTCAGCAAAAAACAAGAAGAAGAACTTAAAAAGAACACAGAAGACGGACGCATATTCTTAGAAGAAAATGCAAAAAGAGAAGGCGTAGTAATATTGCCAAGCGGACTTCAATACGAAATCATCACTGAAGCAGACGGCGAAATACCAACTGCAACAGACAAAGTGAAATGTCACTATCACGGCACACTTATCACCGGCGAAGTATTTGACAGCTCAGTACAAAGAGGTCAACCAGCAGTATTTGGAGTGAACCAAGTAATCAAAGGATGGGTAGAAGCATTGCAGCTAATGTCTGTAGGATCAAAATGGAAACTGTTTATTCCAGCAGACCTAGCATACGGAGCACAAGGCGCCGGCGAAATGATTGGACCAAACACTGCACTAGTTTTCGAAGTAGAACTACTAGGAATAGAGAAATAACAAACAATATTTACACATAATATTAAAAGAAACAAGAAAATGAACAAGAAAAGCTTTTTTTCAACTGCCATAGCGGCAGCAGCATTTGCTTTCACGCTTAGCTCTTGCGGAGGCGACAGCTCAGCACCAGCAGCATCACTTAAAAATGGTGTAGATAGCGTATCATATGCATACGGTGTTAACATCACCGATCAGGGAGGTCTTTCACAATTTTTGGAGCAATCAGGAATTATGGAAAGCGCCACCAATCTAGAGTATGAATATCAAATGAGAATTGCAGCAGCAGACTCAACTGACAAACCTGCACTTCAAAAAGAACTTAAAAACAAAATCGACTCGCTTAACAAAGCAAACGCACCTAAGCTTGATGCATTCATCAAAGGACTTAAAAAAGCGATCAACTCAACCAGCGATTCTGATGATGCCTACACACAAGGATTGAGCATTGGACAGCAAATCTCTAAAAACATGATGCCACAGTTTGCACAAAGCGTATTGGGTAGCGAAGATGCAAAACTAAACAACGACCAATTCCTTTCAGGATTGATCAGCGCATTGAAAAATCAAAAAACTGCAATCTCAAGCAACGATGCAGGCATCCTAATTCAGACAAAATCTGAAGAAGCACAAGCTGTAGCACAAGCCAAAAGAGACGAAGAGCTAAAATCACAATTCGAAACCAACGTAAAAGAAGGCGAAGAGTTTTTGGCTGAAAATGGAAAACGCGAAGGAGTTGTAACACTGCCTAGCGGACTTCAATATGAAATCATCAAAGAAGGAAACGGCGATAAACCAACTGCAAACGACAGAGTAAAAGTACATTATCATGGAACTCTTATCGATGGCGAAGTATTTGACAGCAGCATCGAACGTGGCGAGCCTGCCACATTTGGTGTAACACAAGTAATTCCGGGATGGACAGAAGCATTGCAACTAATGCCTGTTGGTTCAAAATGGAAGCTTTACATTCCTTCAGACATAGCATACGGATCAAGAGATACAGGAACTATCAAACCATACTCAACACTAATATTTGATGTTGAACTACTAGATATAGAAAAATAAGGGCACGATCCACTATTTCTTATACACACAAAAAAGGGCGTCATAAATTGATGCCCTTTTCTGTTTTTAGTGCCTATTAGCAACCAAACACAAAAAAATATATCAAAAGAGTTTGCAGTTGCTAAAAAATATAGTACTTTTGACCCCGAAATCAGTTATCAACCTGACAATTGGTTTCAATAAGGCTGCTCGGATGGTGGAATCGGTAGACACGCAAGACTTAAAATCTTGTGACCATTACGGTTGTGCGGGTTCAAGTCCCGCTCCGAGTACCAACAAAGGCTTGTAATCGAAAGATTATGAGCCTTTTTTTGTTTGGTGGAGTTTGCCATCATAATATTTGATTATGAGGTATTGGATGCCAAAACAAATAAACAAAGTACAAATGAACCAACAACAATTCACAATAAGACAAGGAAAGCCGGAAGATATACCGGAGCTACAAAACCTATTTGTAAACTCCATTACCGCAATTTGTAATTCCAGCTATAACACTCAGCAGATTAAAGCATGGACCTCAGCAGCAGACAATACACAACTATGGCACCAAACAATTGATACTCAATACGTATTAGTAGCACAACACTCAAACCTAATAGTCGGCTTTGCTACACTTCATAACCAAAATCACATTGACCTACTATACACTCACAAAGACTTTCAACACCTAGGTATTGCTTCAATGCTCTGCACAGCAATTGAAAACAAAGCAACACGACTACATCAAACTGTTCTAACCTGCAACTCTAGCATAACTGCCCTACCCTTTTTTGAAAACCAAAATTTTAAAGTTGTAAAAAAGCAGGTAGTAGAGAGAAATGGAATTGAATTGGTGAATTATAAGATGAGGAAAGAGATTGGGGGACGTAAGTAGTAACAGATACAAAGAGATAGATCCTAAATATATAGGTATAAAAAAGCTCCCTGATTTATGGACAAGGAGCAATCCAAATGTTTTCACAACGGAATAATCCTTATTGTGAATTGCTTTCAATAATTGCTTTTGCAAACATACAACATATTTCGTAAAGAACAAGCATCTTATCAAATAATTACATTATCTTTACACCTTAACATAACTAATATTAGAATTTACAACGTTGAACTATTAACAGCGAGGAAAAAATAGAGAATATTATGAAAACTATACTAGGATTAGACTTAGGAACCAACAGTATTGGGTGGGCATTGGTAGAAGAAGCTGAAAACGAGAAGGAAGCATCTTCGATTGTAAGTATTGGCGTAAGGGTAAACCCGCTCACTACTGACGAACAAATAAATTTCGAAAAGGGTAAGCCATTCTCTGTAAATGCAGAGCGCACTTTAAATAGAGGTGCTAGAAGAAATCTAGACAGATTTAAAGATCGAAGAAGTAATTTGATTGAAGCTCTAAGGAATTCAGGAATAATTTCTGAAAAGACTATCCTTACAGAAAACGGTAAAGACACAACACATTCAACTTGGGAGTTAAGATCTAAAGCTGCTAGAGAACGAATAGAGCTTGACGACTTAGCAAGAGTATTATTAGCTATTAATAAAAAGAGGGGATATAAGAGTAGTCGTAAAGCAAAAAGTGAAGATGAAGGCCAATTAATTGATGGAATGTCGGTAGCGAAAAAACTATATGAAGAAGGGATAACACCAGGGCAATTCGTATTTAACATATTACAGCAAGGCAAAAAATACACTCCTGACTTTTATCGCTCAGACCTACAGAATGAATATGACAAAATATGGGACTTTCAAAAATCATTTCATCCTGAAGTACTAACTGATTCATTTTATAAAGAACTTGAAGGTAAAGGACAACGTGCTACTTCAGCATTATTCTGGACCCGATACTCATTCAACACTGCTGACATAAAGGATATAGACTCTGATCTACTAACAATGAATACATCTAAGTTTAATCTTAGAGACCTAAAAAAACTGCAATGTTATAAATGGAGAAGCATTGCTCTCACTCAACAATTGGAGAAAGAGCAACTTGCAACTGTTATTTCAGACATTAGAAATAATCTAAACAACTCAAGTGGATATCTTGGTGCTATTTCTGATAGAAGTAAAGAATTATTTTTCAACAAACTAACTGTAGGGCAATATCTATATAGTATTCTTCTGAAAAATCCTCATAGTAGTTTAAAGAATAAGGTTTTCTATCGTCAAGATTATTTAGATGAGTTTGAATCAATTTGGACAATCCAATCACAGTATCATACTGAACTAACAAACGAGCTAAAAGAAGATATCCGGGATATCATAATATTTTATCAGAGAAAATT
>CAZSKF010000122.1:0-6136 GCA_964607405.1 uncultured Proteiniphilum sp.
ATCTACCAGAGATACCTTGATTTCTGTGAGGTAATACCACATTTCTGTATTCACGCTGAGTGTATAATAACATTCCACCCACTGTATGAGCATCAAATCTTCGGTTATAATCAATTGTTCCTTGGAAGAAGAACATGTTATCTCCCGATTTTGTGATATCAGATTCTGAGATATAATCAGTACCTGATGTACCTAGCCTTTCCAGTTCATATTCTTGAGTTGCAGGATCATATGTCCCCTCTTTCACTCTGTATAAATATGGCTGAATAGAGCGATTATAGCTCGATGCCGAATAGTTCTTGAAGTTAATCAATGCAGTAGCACTCAATCCCTTTGTGATAAAATCAAAATCTTGTTTTATTTTTAATGAAGTATTGATTGTGTTAGTTCTGCCTTCTTTGAATGAGTTCAACATTGTAGCATAAATATTTTCTCTATAGTTTGAACCTGTCAATACCGAGCTACCAAACTTGATATGCTCATCACCTGGCTGAGCAGGATAGGTAACGGGGAAGTTGATTGGGTTGGCCGCTTGCATTTTTGCAAACAAATCAGCGGGAGTATAGTTACCACTCTTGTTTTGTCTGATTTGAGCATTCATTCTTAAATCAACAACTGTTGACTGAGACAAATTGTACGAAATATTATTTTGGAAGTTATATCCCCAATTATTAATATTATTATCCCATGAGTATGCCTTTCTTGAATTTAAGATACCTGTATCATGGTTTGCCTGAATACTCATATAATATGTAGCCTTGCTACCACCACCTTGAATATTAATATTGGCACGTTGACTTGATGCCGATTTTTTAAATATCACATCTTTCCAATTCACGTCTGGATACACATATGGGTTTAAGCCAGATCGTGTAGCATCGATAATATCTTGTGAGTATTTTGGGTTTGCATTTGGCTGACGAGAATATAGAGCTTCATTATATAGCTCCATCCATCTAGCTCCATCCACAAATTCAGGGAAGTTCATTGGCGAGTTGGTTGCAGTTTCCAAGGTTACATTAACCTTCGTGCGCTCATTGGCGTTACCTGTCTTTGTTTTTACCAACATCACACCGTTTGCACCTCTAGAACCATAAATTGCAGTTGCAGAAGCATCTTTTAATATAGAGAAGCTTTCAATAGTTTCTGCAGGAATATTATTTAGGTCACCTGCACTAATCTCTACATCATCAAGCATAATTAGCGGAGTTGCTCTACCACCAAATGTGCTGATACCTCTAATATAGAAATCAGAGCTAGAGCCGGGTGCTCCACTATTAGTAACAGCGATAACCCCTGCAAGCTGTCCTGCAAAAGCATTAGTTAGAGATGATGTAGGAAGTCTTAATGAAGAACCCTTAGTGCTGGTAATAGCTCCGGTAACACTCACTTTCTTTTGAGTTCCAGCTCCAATCACTACAACCTCTTCAAGGGTTTTGTCATCAGCTTTCATTTTCACATCAATAACTCCCAGATTATCAACTACTATTTCTTGAGTATCAAATCCTATATAAGAGAATTGAAGAATGGTTCTATTACTTGGAACCTGGATCGAATAGTTACCATCAAAGTCAGTTACCACACCTTGAGTAGTTCCTTTAATTACAATATTCACCCCTATCAATGTCTCTCCATTAGAAGCATCAACAACAGTACCAGTCACTATTCTATTTGTGTTTTGATTAGAATCTAAATTTTTTCTTATTATCACATTGTTGCCTCTCATTGTGACATCATATCCGGTGAAAATTAATCTTGCAATTTCTTCAATGGATTCGTCAACAGCATTTAAACTCACCTTGTTCGATGCATTTATATCAGTGTTATTATATACAAATTTAAAGATTGTTTGTTTTTCAACTGCTTTTACTGCTTCAGCTACAGTAACATTGCTAAGTTTAATATTAATAAGCTCATTTTGAGCCATCACCTCAGCTTGTGAAGACAAAAAAGTAAAAACACATATAGATAAAAGGAAAAGTCTCTTATACTTTGCCAACTTTTTTGTCATGGAAGACATAAGTTTCTGTTTATTTTTTATTTTATACATTTTATAATTATCATTATCTTTATTAGACAATTAGCCTTTTTCCCATTTATTGTAAAAAAACAGGGAAACAAAGGATATTTTTTAGCTTTACTTCAACAGGTGCACATATAGGCACCGTTATTTTTCTCTTTCATAAGGGTTTAATCATAGGCATTTTTTAGTTTAGCGTTTTATATTAGTTTTATAATTTAACGTTCCAATTATTCTATCATTATTAGATTATCGGAGTTTCTTTTCCAAGTCAATTCTGTTATTTCTTTAAGGATGTCAAGAATTTCATCAATCGATTCATCATCTAGTGTGAACGATACCGGAGTGTGCATCAACGTATAGTTTTCACATTGTATTTCTATATTAAAGTATTTTTCCAGTTGAAGAAACACATTTTCTAAATTTGTATTTTCAAATACAAGACTAGTATCAGTCCAACTAGTGTAGTCAGATGCATTTACAATCTCCATCTCAAATGTAGCGTCTAAAATGTTGTATATTAGTTTATCATTAGGCTTTAATTCGATCTGCTCATTTGTACTATTTATTATCAAGTTTATTCTACCAGATTCTAAAATTGTTTCAATTTGTGATGTTTGTTCGTGACTTGTAATCAAAAAGCGAGTACCTAGCACTTGCACAGTTATATCATCAGTAGAAACATAAAACACCTTCCCGTTTACTTGATTGACATCAAACAAAGCCTCACCTTTTAACACCACCTTGCGGCCATCTTTAAATTGACTATTATAGCTAAGCGAGCTATTTGCATTTAGCCATACAATAGAGCCATCAGGCAATATTATCTCTTGTTTATTACTATCTGTAATAACAGTTGCCATTTTCTCTTTTTTTGCGAGAGTACTAAATGTTTGAATTGCGATAAATAAAACTAAAATTGCAGCAGATGCACGAAGCACATTCCTCACAATTTTATACTGTTTATTTTTATTGATCTTTTCAAACAGTTTTTCGAATTTGTCTTTTACTAAATTCTCATCTTGGGAGAAAATAGTAGATACCTCCCATATTTTGGCAGATTCACTAAAGTACTTTTCATTTTCTTTAGAGTCTTTCACCCATTCCTCAAGTAAAAACTGCTCTTCTTGGGTAATGTCATTATCTAGATATTTAGATATAAGAATATCGTATTTTGTTTCGTTTTTATTCATTTTAAATTTCTTCTTTATTATATCACGATTGAAAACAAAAATACCCTACCCTTAATAATCTTTTTAACAAAATAAATCAATAATAACTATTGGTGCGTTTTGTTAATGATGGATATACTAAAAAACAAGTATAGGAAAAGTGGTTAAAGACTGAGTAAAATTATATTATATTCAATTTGATAATAAGAAAAGCAGAACAATCAAAGAAACAATATATCCAGTTTTTGTTAGGTGACTTTTTAGATTTTGCAAAGCTTTCGTAATCTGTTTCTCAACAGCCTTAACGCTTATATTTAATACATCAGCTATTTCTCTGTTCTTCAGATTCGATTTCCTGCTGAGCAGAAAGATTTCTTTACATCTATCGGGAAGGGCATCAATAGCTATTTCCATTTCTTTAGAAATATCTGATATTAAAACATATTCATCTGTGGTAAATGCCGAGTATAAAATATCATTCAAAATAGAGGGCTTCTCAGATAAAGTAATATTTGCGTTACCTTTTGATCTCAGAAAATCAAGGCATCGATTGTATGTCAGCTTATATAAATATGGTTTTATAGATTTAGTACTATCAATTAAGCTTCGCCTTGCCCAAAATTCAGTAAAAACATCCTGGACAACATCTTCAGCAACAGCAGCATTATTTACTATACGCAAAGCAAAAAAGCGCAACACCTTAAAATAATTAATATATATATCTTCAAAATATTTCTTATCCATCTATCTATTATCAAGAATAATTATCTTACAACCTTTAGGCATGCTTTTATCAATACAAAGATAGATACATTTTAATTTAAAACATTCAATATAATTTAATGCTGCAAAATATTTTTTTGACATAAGCTATATTATCACTAAATACTAATATAATAAAAGGACTTTAATTATAAATTAAAATCCTTAATTTTGTGTATAGAATATGTTTCTTCTATTATAACGCTATACAATAAAAACTCAGCGCTCTATTTCTTTTAAGCATTAAAAACACCAATCATCACATGCACATAAGTCAACAGGCCAATTGCTTAACACAAAGAAATAATTAATACAATATCAAAGCGTATCTATTACCTCCTATACAACGGATTAATAAACAGTAATGGAAATGCAACCACTATTCCTATCAAAGCAGGAATCAGTTTTGGCAATACTAATTGTATCTGAAACCCCTCAAGTATGAAAAACAAAAGCACCGAAAATGCTACACTGTAAACAAGAACCAATAGACGATCTACAAATCTGTCTTGCTTCCCTTTATACGAGGATTGCAAAACAATAAACAGCACCGGAGTGAAAGGCAAATAGTTCCACGTAAACTGCTCATTATTATATGGCGTCAGGATTCTTGCCAACACCAAAAATATAACTACTAAAACTATTCTGATGATATTCTTCTGTATATTAATTTTCATATTCTATATTTTTTTGATAAATCTTATTTAGCCTGTGCACTTCTGCAAGCATATATCTACACACACTGTGTCAACGTATCTAACCCGCAAACTATTATCACGCTCAAAGCTATTAATAATAATGCAACTAGCAGCTATTGACATTAACTTTTTCAATGAGAACACAATCAAAATAGACAATTTAATTAAAATACGTTTGCAATACTCTTACTAAAGCATCCAGAAAGGAGCATATAAAAATAAAATATCTTTTTATTATGTTATCTGTTGCAAACAATTATCTTTGCACAGTTTTAGCAAAAGTGTGCAATTCAGTACACACTATTATAAACTTAAAAATTAAATAATGAAAGATTTTTTTAGGCTTAAAAGCATTTTGGCAGTCATGCTATTCTCATTGGCTACCACAGCATCATTTGCAGGAGGTATCCTTACAAACACAAACCCCAGCGCGCGCTTTGCACGAATACTCGCACTTGACGCATCAACTAATGCCGATGCTGCATACTACAACCCCGCAGGAACTATTAAACTATCTGAAGGGTTTCACTTTTCATTCAGCAATCAAAGCGTTGCTCAACAAAGAACTATCACATCATCATTTGCACCATTTAAGCTAATGACAGGTACCGACACAAAAGAATTTGTGGGCAAGTCAACTGCACCCATCGTGCCCGGGCTTCAAGGTGTATATAGAAAAGGTAAATGGGCCCTTTCAGGCAACCTAGCCATCACCGGCGGTGGAGGTAAAGCTACTTTTAATGACGGGCTTCCATCTTTCGAGTCACAAATATCAACTCTTGTTCCGCTTATAAATCAATTTGCACCAGGGCTTGTTGCCATGGTTCCTGGAGCTTCACTAAAAGCTAAAGGATATTCGGTAGATCAGTACATGCATGGTGTCAACTATATTTTTGGCGGGCAGCTAGGAGGAGCATACAAAATCAATGATATGTTTTCGGTATATGGAGGATTTCGTTTGAACGTAGTTCACAATTCATACGAAGGCCATCTATCTAATCTAAAACTTAATTTAGATATAAATGGACTTGGTACAGTAGGAATTCCAAATAACAGTGGATTCATGAACCCTAGCCCATTATTAGAGATGGTAGGAAATACTGACCTAATTCCTGCAGAACTAAAACAGCAACTGCAACTACCGGCAAAAATGGCAGCCGACGGAGCTCATCTTAAAAGCAAACAATCAGGTTGGGGAGTTGCTCCAATTATTGGATTTCACTTTTCTCATGCAGGATTAAGCATCGGTACAAAATATGAATTTCAAAACAGCCTGAATGTAGAAAACAAAACTACTGTTGACGATACTGGCTTGTTTGCTGACGGCGTTAATACAGCACACGATACGCCTGCACTTTTCACCATTGGTGCATCATACGATGTGTTGCCCAGCCTTACGGCAAGCATTGGTTATCACCTATTCTTCGACAAAAATGCAAGAATGGCAAACGACAAACAAAAACACCTGACAGGAAACACCAACG
>CAZSKF010000123.1:0-6003 GCA_964607405.1 uncultured Proteiniphilum sp.
CACCTGATTCCCTTTTCATTACGCATTTCGGAGAATTATGAAATGAGTAACACCAAAATTTCTGTTGACAAAAGTAGTACAACCTTTTATATCTTGCAAATATTGATTGCATTTTTCATTAAATCTGAATCTTCTACTGCATTCTTAATAACAAGATAAATGACACAAAACACAAATCATATCAAAAACAACGTTAAACAAATCTTAAAAATAACTTAGTATCGTGTCAATTAAAAATCTTATTCTATCTTTGCAAAGTTGTTTAGACAACTATATACATTACAACTATAAAAATAAAGATATTTTGAAAGTAAACGAACAAGAAGTATTCGACATCCTTACCGGTAAGATTTCCTCGAGCATCAACCGAACACTATTGCGTAGTTTTGCACAGGAAAAGGTAAACCTCACAACGGAGCAATGGTCGGTTATGTCTTGCTTATGGAAACAAGACAAGATAACACAACAACAACTGTGTACTTTTACCCAAAAGGATAAGCCCAGCATGACGCGTCTGATAGACAACTTAGAGAAGAACAAGCTGGTGGTGCGCGTGCCCCACTCTACAGATAGGAGAATCAATCTCATACATCTGACAAGACAAGGCAGCGCAATACAAGAACAGGCTTCTGCATTAGTGGAATCCGTGGTGGACAAGGCCCTGATGGATATCAGCGACGAAGATGTCGCTGTGGCACGCAAGGTATTAAATAAAATCATCAACAACTTAGAATAATGAATACCATCATTAATTCTTATAGTCACACATTGTTGCACACACAACTATTATTCATACAACTATTATAAAATGAGAAGAATTCTATTAAGCATTCTGTCTTGCGTGACATTTATGGTGTCAGCACAGGACATTTACCGCATCGAGGATTTCAGGCAATTGGCTTTGACACATAACACCTCGGTAAAGATATCCTCAGAGAATGTAAAAGCTGCACAATCACTCAAGAAAGCAGCCTTCACACATTTCTTGCCCAACTTTTCGGCAATAGGCGGATATACTTGGAATCAAAAAAACTTATCGATACTTGCCAACGATGCTTTATTGCCCGTGGGCGTGAAGCAAGCTGACGGTAGTTTCGGTACAGGCATCAATTCCAATTCGGTGCCCACACCCAACGGTGACGGCACCTTCACGTTTGCCGACGCAGCCATCAGCAACAATTTCACGATGGTAGATGGCAAACCGGTTCCATTAAACAGTCAGGGAAAACCTTTCGATCCGAGCAAGAATCCCGAAGATTTGAATTGGAGAAACCATGCACTACTTCCTAAAGAAGCGTTGGATATAGATATCAGCAACATCTTTGTGGGTGGAATCAACTTTGTGCAACCACTTTATATGGGAGGAAAAATCAGGGAACTATACGCAATGGCAGGATACGCAGAAAATATAGCAGGACTGCAATCTGAGAATACTCAAATAGAACTAATTCAGGAAGTGGACGAGGCTTACTGGCGTGTTATATCTTTGGAGAATAAAGTGAAACTGGCTCATGAAATGAAACATGCAGTTGCAAAATTGGATACCAATGTAACGGCACTTCACGAAGAGGGACTTGCCACGCGCGCCGATGTGCTTCAAGTGAAAGTAAAACTAAATGAGGCTGAATTGGCCACCATCAAAGCAGAAAACGGGTTGAGCATGTCTCGCATGGCATTGAATCAAATTTGTGGCTTGCCGTTAGATACTATTGTTCGTTTGGCAGATGAAGAACTGGACAAAGATCCGGAGCTAACAAACATGGTATCAATTGACGATGCATGGAACAATCGCCCTGAAATAAAAATGCTGACTGAGAAGCAGAAGATCACACAATCGAACGTAAAAATAATGCGTTCAAGATTTTTGCCAAACGTGGTTTTTACTGGTGGATACAACGCAACCAGCCCCAGCTCATTTCATGGAGTGAGCACCAAGTTTGATGGTATGTTTACCTTCGGAGTGGTAGCCACTGTGCCTTTATTTCATTTTGGAGAAAGAGTACATACACTTAATGCATCACGCGCCAGCAACGTAATTGCCAAATTAGAACTGGAAGAGGCTAAGGAGAAAATAGAACTACAAGTCAGTCAGACTAGATATCGTGCATTTGAAAGCGTGAAGAAACAATTGCAAACGCAAAAGAACGTAGAGCACGCAGAGGAAAACCTATATTATGCAGAAGAGGGATTTAAGGAAGGTGTCATCACAGCCAGTGATGTATTACTAGCGCAAGCGGCATGGCTATCTGCTCAGTCTGAAAACATTGATGCAGCTATCGACGTGAAGTTAAGCAACCTTTACCTCCAAAAATCACAAGGAACACTTCGTATTCCATAAGTACAAAACAAAGATTAATCAACAAGAAAAATAAAAAAAATAAATTTATATTTTATGAAACAAGTAGCGGAAAGCAAACGCAATATGCAAGTTGCACTCATCGGACTAGCCGCCGTGGTGGTCGTTATTTTTATTATCGGATTGTATGTTTACAAACCCGAGGCACATGTGATACAAGGCTCTGCCGAGGCAACCGAAGTGCGAATCTCAGGAAAAGTTCCCGGACGTATCCTCGATCTATTAGCATCGGAAGGACAGCAAGTGAAAGCAGGAGATACTTTGGTTTTGATAGACAGTCCTGAAGTTCAGGCTAAACTTGCACAAGCATCTGCCGCAAGATCAGCAGCCTTGGCACAACAACAAAAAGCCAACAAAGGTGCACGACAAGAACAAGTGGACGGTGCCTACGAAATGTGGCAAAAAGCAGAAGCGGGAGTGGAAATAGCACAAAAATCTTACGACCGTGTGCAACGTCTCTTTGAAAAAGGAGTGGTAACGGCACAAAAGAGAGATGAGGCAGAGGCAAATCTAAAAGCATCAAATGCAACAGCTGCAGCTGCCAAATCACAATATATGATGGCTAAAAACGGAGCTGAAAATGAAGACAAATTAGCATCATCAGCTTTGGTGGACAAGGCACAAGGAGCTATCAGTGAAGTGGAAGCTTACTTATCAGAAACTGTATTAGTTGCTCCCATTTCGGGTGAAGTGAGTGAAGTATTTCCATCACAAGGTGAATTAGTAGGTACGGGTGCACCTATTATGAATATTGTTGATCTCAACGATATCTGGTTCTCATTCAACGTGCGCGAGGATCTGCTTGGCGACATGAAAATGGGTGAAGTGATTGAAGTACATATTCCTGCCTTAAACCAAACGGCACAATTAGAAATCACTTACATAAAGGCATTGGCTTCATATGCTACATGGAAAGTAACCAAAGCATCCGGCCAGTATGACGCCAAAACATTTGAAGTGCGCGCAAAACCAATAGATCCGATTAAAGATCTACGTCCGGGTATGTCAGCAGTTTTAGAAAAGATAAGTCGATAGACAAATGACAAAGATGTTTTTTACAAACGTGCGAATGGTGATGCATCGCGAATGGAAAAGGATGATAGAAAGACCTATATATCTATTCTCCTCGGTGTTCGTGATGATATTCAGCTATGTGTTTTTCCTCACTTTCTTTAGTGAGGGATTGCCCAAGTCGATGTCTGTGGGTGTGGTAGATCACGACAATTCATATGTGTCGCGCACCTTCATCCGCAATATCGAGGCAGATCCACAAATAGGCACAGTATCACATTTCAGCACTTATAGCGAAGCAAGGGATGCCATGCAGCGGGGCGATATTTATGCCTTCTTCATGGTTGAAGAGGATTTCGAGAGAGAATTGATGTCGTCACAACAACCAGATTTCACATTTTACGTAAATGATGCATATCTGGTTCCGGGATCATTGATTTATAAGGAGCTGAGCTACATCAGCAAGCTGGGATCAGCTTTTATGCAAAAGACAATGCTTGAGATGCGTGGCACAACTGACGAGAGCACTCTTTTGGCACTACTGCAACCCATTTCTATAGATACCCATCTGCTGGCAAACCCTTACACCAATTACGGTGTATATCTTATCAACATGCTGCTTCCGGGTATTTTGCAGATGCTTATTCTCTTGATGACGGTTTTCACTATCGGCTATGAGCTGAAAATGAGAACTACTACGCAATGGATACAAACGGCAAACGGATCATTTTTTGCAGCCCTAACCGGAAAGTTGTTGCCATATACATTACTGTTCTCTTTGTTGGGAATCATCGGCAATCTGATTCTATATCGCTATATGCATTTCCCGATGAACGGCAGTTTGGTTCGCCTATCATTTGTAACCATATTTTACGTGATTGCATATCAGGCGATAGGTATCTTCTGCATAGGACTAATGCCAGTGTTGCGCGAAGCAATAAGCTTGGTGGCTGTATATGCCATTCTTGGTGTAAGTTTCACAGGGTTTACATTTCCTGTTGAGGCAATGCCCTATGGAGCTCAGATATTTCAGCATTTATTCCCGGTTCGCTTTTACTTTAAGATATATGTCAATGAGGCATTAAATGGCGCACCATTCCATTATTCAGCCATCTATCTTGTGGCGATAACAGCTTTCTTCCTTTTGCCCTTATTGGTTTACAAGCGATTGAAGAATGCTGCAATTCTATTAAATTATCCGTCAAAATAGGAGCATAGATTATAAATGAACAATACAGACAAATCCAGGAAGAATTATTTCAAACACCTGCAGATCATATTGAGTGTGACTATGGAGGAGTATAAACGACTGCTCAAGGATTCGGGCGTTATGCTTATTTTCTTAATAGCAACACTCGTCTATCCACTTCTGTATGGCGTGATTTATCTCAAAGAGACCATCCACGACATGCCAATTGCAGTAGTGGACCACTCCAACAGTGCGCATTCACGCGAGCTTATACGCGCATTAGATGCCACTCCTGACTTGAAAGTCTCTTATATCTTGTCCAATATGGATGAAGTGAAAGATGCACTATATAAGAGACAAATTCACGGGGCCATCTATATTCCATCTGATTATAGCACCAAAATAAATAGAATGGAACAGGCAACGGTATCGTCTTATGCAGACATGAGCAGTTTTCTCTTTTACAGAACCCTGACACTGGGAACCAACTTTGCAATTATGGAGTTGGGAGATCAAGTAAAAATGGAAAGACTGAATAGTGCCGGCATTACCGGACGTCAAGCCGAAGTAGCCGCCAATCCATTCAAGAGTAATGCAGTTATCCTGTTCAATGAACCGATGGGTTATGCCAGCTTTTTACTTCCGGCACTGTTGATATTAATTATCCATCAGACACTACTTTTCGGTATCTCAATGTCGGCAGGCACAGCACGTGAAGAAAATACTCTGCGTACGTTGGTTCCACCAAAAAGTCGTAAAACGGTTTACCATGTTGTAGTGGGCAAGTCGCTCTGTTACTTTTCGTGGTACTTAGTAGTGGCATCATACATTTTGGGTGTTATCCCCAGGTTATTCAATCTGCCACACATAGGCGATCCGATTGATCTGCTAACGCTAATCATTCCGTTTCTGCTGGCAGCTATCTTCTTTGCGATGACATTGTCCGTCTTCGTTAGAAATCGAGAAACAGGATTCGTGGTGTTTCTTTTCACCTCACTTATATTCATGTTTCTGTCAGGTTCGTCATGGCCACTTTCCAGTGTTAGTCCATTTTGGAGAACGTTTAGCATGATGATTCCTTCTACATTCGGAATCAATGGTTACATCAAAATTAACTCAATGGGAGCCGAACTATCTCAAATAAGTATGGAATATATTGGACTTTGGGTTCAAACAGCATTTTATTTCTCAACCACGGTGATTGTTTACAGATGGAAAATTGCAAGTGCAAGACGTCAAGGCTTAAAAAGTGAGGAGATTTAAAACAAGTGTAGCACAACACTCACACCTAATGTTGTGAAATAAACTTCTAAATCAAGATATAAAACCTAGCAGGCTGTCTCAAAATCTATTTTGGGGCAGCCTTTCTTTTAATCTTGTTTTTTATACCTACCCCAATTGTGTTTTTATCACAAAAATGATTTTCTACCCGGTCCAATATTGGAAA
>CAZSKF010000124.1:0-3985 GCA_964607405.1 uncultured Proteiniphilum sp.
ATTATTGCTGTCCGATAAACATAAAACAGAATCAAAAATCTAGCTCGTCTGCTGTTTTAATGCAGGCGAGCATTGATTTTTCAGTTTCCAAGCCCCCTTATTCAAAAAGTTGTAATTGTGGTGGGCTTTCGGTGGCCTCAAGCAATATCTTTTGCCAGTCCTTTTCGGGACTGTTAAACAGGCTGTAGAAATCAACATAATACATCAGATTTATCCTAACCATGGTGGCTAATCCTGAGAAACTCCACGAGCGCGTGAGACCTTGCTGCATAACCATAAGCATCAGGTTTGCGATAAGTGTCACCCATATCTGTATTTTTATTGCATTGGCGCTTTCACCATAGAAGTATTTGAGTGGAAAGTTCTGTTTAATTTGCTTAAATAATAGCTCAATTTCCCACCTCTGACGATAGATTGCTATAATCTCATCGGGATCTGAATCCATGTCGTTTGTCAGCAGGGCAACGAGTCTACGCTTCTTATCATCGGCGTACGTGATTATGCGTGCATTATGATGGATTTTACTTCCACTTTTCTGTGTTTTTGTAAATATCACATGTTGTATTCTAACCTCCATGACTCCCTCAGGAGTTTGATACATTGTATCACTAAGTAGTTGGTAACGCAAATTTTTCTTCATCTTTGTTACATAAATCACACCACGTAGTGTCAATTCTTCAAACTTGGCATAGTCAATATAAGCTCTGTCCAAAGCTATAAGATCGTTTTTGCTAAAATTGCCCGGTTTAAGCATAAAGGAGTCGTTAGTTGCTGCAGAGGTGAACTTTACATCCGAAGGAACCCCTTCATTTGCATGAATAACTGCATGTACTTTTATGCCACCTTTCTTTTTCCCATTTTTGGGGTGTCGTCCAACACCCTTAAACAGTAGATTAGAGAATAATGTAATGGTAGTGGAATCTATTATTTGAAGCCTTTTCATCCATTTGGGAGTTTTACGACTTAGCCTGTCCGAGCAAAGACGACTTCGGTAGGTAGCGTACAATGTGCGATATATGGACTCAAATACCGATTCAGAACGTCGCTTGTTGGCATCTGCTAGTGTGCTCTTGCGAGGCATTGTATGGATGCCCAGATGGCGCAGCTTACGAGCTTCTGCCAACAAAGAAGCTGTGATCTCACGTAAGGAATCGAAACGCATGATTACGGCATAGAGCATAACTACCAGATGACTCCAGGCATTAAAACTCTTAATATAACGTTCACCTCCCATTTTGCGGCTAATTTGGAGAATTTTTGACTTGTCAAGTAATTTTATTAGCTGACAATAGAGCGGCTGTCCGATAAAGTGACTACTTTTACCCATGGTTTACTTGCTTTGATTGATAACTCCAAAGTAAACTTAAAGGGCTGAATCCTGAAAATGGAAACAGCCCTTTTTTTAAACTTTAAAAATGTTTTACCGGACAGCAATGATAAAAAATATTGGTGTTGCTCTTTTATTGAGTGCAGCAACGTTAACTTCTTGTGATTATCTAGACGTTGTGCCACCAGAGCAGGCAGATTTGTCAGATGCAATCAAAGACTTTGAGTCAACTCAGAAGTTCTTGTATTCTTGTTACTCAGGAATAACAAATCCAATGGGGAGCTACTCAAACGTAGAGGCAGCAGCTGATGAGTGGGTTTTGCCTCCACTGTGGAGCGAGGGTGCTCACAGAATTCTTTATAACCTAAATACTCCTACATCACTAAGCGATGGCTGGAGATGGGGTAATAATTATTATCGTTTTATTGGTCAGTGTCACCTATTTCTTGAGCAATTGCCAAATGCTAAGGGTGTAACGGCTGCTGATATGATAGAGTGGGAAGCAGAAGCAAACTTTATGATTGCTTATTATCATATGCAAGTCCTAACACAGTATGGTCCTTGCCCTATCAATGACCACTATATTGCTATGGATACAGATCCTAGTGATTATCCTGGTAGATATCATTTTGATTATGTGGTTGACTGGATCGTTAACAAGTTTGATGAAGCTGCAAAGAATCTTCCTGCAACTCGTGAGCAAGAGAAATGGGGGCGTGCTACATCTACAGTAGCTAAGGCACTAAAAGCAAGATTGCTTGTTTATGCTGCATCTCCTCTTTGGAATGGTGAGTTTCCTTATCCTGAGTGGAAAAATAAGAACTTTGAAACTCCAGGATATGGAATGGATTTAGTAAGCTCACGATATGACAGATCTAAATGGGAGCGTGCAAAAGTTGCAACCCAAGAGGCTTTAGATTTTGCCTTAGCACAAGGTGGTGCAAAGCTATATACAGATGAAGAGCTGCATGAGCGCGAAGGAGTAGGTTTGCCTTTTGTACCTGGTGTTAATGCTGAAACTCCTGAAGGAAAAGCATTCCTAAAGAAAGTTTTGCTTATGAGATATCTTGTTACAACTCGTGTAACAGAGGGTAATAGAGAGATTATCTGGGGGCTTGCAGATCAGGGATCAATGGTTATGGGATCATTGCCTCATGGTATTTTTAAATTGAGTAATGGTACTGACTATAGTGGTTATAGTGGTGTTGCACCGATTTTAAATACATCAATTGAGTATTTTTATACTAAAAACGGTAAACGTCCTGCTTTTGATGATAATTTTGCTGATAGAGAGCAATGGTTTAAAACAGCAGGTGTTACTGGTAGATCGGATATAATTACCTTGAACGTTGATAGAGAGCCACGATTCTATGCATGGTTTGGTTTTGACGGTGGTGATTATTCTTCAAAGATTGCTAATGGTGAGCCATTGAAGATTGAATTGAGAAATGGTGATAAACAGGGATATAATCCGGCTAAGTTTAATAGAGATAACAACGTTACAGGATATTTTTCTCAAAAATATATTATGCCTAAGCTTGCAGTAAATGCTAGTGGTGGGTGGAATATCGAAAGTAAACCTAGACCACTTGTTAGACTTGCAGAATTGTATCTGAACTTGGCTGAAGCTTATGCTAATCTTGGAGAAGACGCTAAAGCAATTGAGACTTTAAACGTAATTAGAGAAAGAGCTGGTGTGCCTGATTTGAAAACATCAGATATCACAAGTGATATGCCAATTGTGAAATGGGCACAAAACGAAAGATTTATTGAGCTTTGGGGTGAAGGTCATCGCTATTATGATGTTAGAAGATGGATGCATGCACCCGAAACTATGGGACAAAACATGCGTACTGGTTTGAATGCATATGGTACAGTTAATCCTTCATTCGAACTATTCAATACTGTTGTTCCGATTGATCAACCCTTTGTGTGGTCTAACAGAATGTATCTGCTTCCTGTATTTAATAATGAGGTTTATAAAAACCCACAAATGGTACAGGCTCCTGGTTATAACTAATATCAAAATCAGATTTATAAAACTAGCTTTTTAAGATGTTTAAAAAGCAATCTTGTGAAAGCTAATTTTATATGATGTTTTGAGTATAAATATTTAAACTATATGAATAAGAAAATTATATATATTTTTTTACTTGGATTGGTCATCTTGGGTTATTCCTGCGAAAACTATGATGACTTAATTCCAGCAGAGTACAATAAAATATTGTCTCTAAAAGAATTTGGTGAAAAGAATATCACTCTTTATGAAACCGGAGAGGATGGTGTGTATCCTCTAGCAGTAATGAAAGGTGGTAACGACCCGAAGTCAACTGCAAATGTTGAAATCAGAGTAATGAATGAAATAGAGCTTAGTGTGCATTCTCAGTTGGTAGGTAAGGCTTATAAATTAATTCCTTCAGATTATTATGAGTTGGTTGACCCAAAAATTAATTTTACATCTCAGGATAGTTATGCTGAGCGCAAAATCAATTTTAAAACAAATGCTTTATCAGAACTTTTAGATGGTTCTACAGAAAACTATGTTCTTCCTGTATTGCTTTATAGTGATAATGATTCTATTAATGCTGAGCGTGATATGCTTATTCTAAAGCCTGAGGTGGTAACACCTGTAGTTTCGTATGTTGTAAACTCTGCTAC
>CAZSKF010000124.1:3995-5981 GCA_964607405.1 uncultured Proteiniphilum sp.
GGAGATGAGGCTACGTATGAATTCCGTATGCAATTACCGTTTGAGAGTCTATGGGATTTTGAGTGTACTGTTGAGGTGGATGAAGCTAATATTCCTTTGGGTTTTGAGTTGGTTCCAAGTAAAGACATTACAATCAGCGGAAATAATAAAGTTATGTTTAAAGTTGGTAGCAAACAGAGCGAACCTTTGGCTATAACAATTAAAAACGCAGACTTCTTTGGCAGCAACTTTGTGGTTCCTGTTAAGGTTACTGATATTTCTATGCAAGGATTCTTGGCTCCTCAGTCAAACTTCCTGTTATATGCTGCTTATAACAAGATTAATCTTAGTGCGGATATGCTTTCAACCAATGCTCAAGAGTCTAGTGAAGGACCTCTACAAAATCTTGTAGATGGTAATCCGGCAACGTATTTCCACTCTTCGTGGTCAGTAGCTATTCCTGAAACTCACTACTTCCAAATTAACCTGAAGAATGAGATTAAGACATGTCAGTTCACTTACCAGAATAGAAACAACGCTAATGGTAAACCACAAGATGTGACAATCTTTGTAAGTAAAAATGGATCTGACTGGGTAGAGCTTGTAAACATCCAATCAGGATTACCTACGGGTGCTGCTTCTACATATACTTCTGATATTTACACATCGGAAAGCTCATTCAAATACTTTAGATTCTCAGTAAACAGAACTAATAGTGGTAGTGCGCCTACATTCTTTAGTTTGGCTACTTTTGATTTATTTGGAATGTAGGGTATAATGTGATGTTTCAGTAGAAGTACTGTTTACGGCACAATAAATCCTTTAGAACGAATTGAGGGGATGATTCACGAAAACGAGATATCATCCCCTTTTTTTCTTAAACTACATCAATACTATTTCTTGATTTAGGTCATTGGAGTAGGGCGTTGCTCTGCTGTACCTTTGCATTGTCAAATTAAATAATAGATTTTTAAACAAAAATAGTAATGAGTACAACAAAAAAAGTAGCCGTTATTGGCCTAGGAAATATTGGCAAAGTAGTTGCCGCAAACTTAGTAAAAAGCAATCGTCCTGTAATTGTGGCAAGCCGCACACTGGAATCAGCACAATCTTATGCGCAAGAGCTGGGCGCTCTTGCAACTGCTGTTGAAACTGTGGAAGCTATCAAACAGGCCGACATCGTAGTATTGTCTGTTTGGTTTAATACCATTCAGGAGTTTATGAAAGAATATGCTGCCGAATTGGTAGGCAAAATCATCATTGATCCATCTAACCCCATTGCTCCCGACGAAAATGGGGGCTTCAAAAAAATCATTGATGAAAAAGAAAGTGCAGGCGAAATCATTTTAAGCTTGGTTCCTGCAGGGGTAAAATTTGCAAAAGCATTAGGTACTCTAGGGGCAGCTTCATTGGAAAGCGCAGCATTTCAAACACCCGAAAAAGCAGTTTTGTTTTATGCCTCTGATGATGAGTCTGTAAATGCAGATGTTGAGCAACTTATCAATGATGCAGGTTTTGATGCAGTGAGAGTGGGTGGTATCAACCAATCTATACGCATTGAAGTGTTTGGTGACTTGCACGAGTTTGGTGCACTTGGCAAAACAGTGACTGCTTCAGTTGCCAAAAATAAAATATAGTTCTACTGTTAATTTGCATTCAAGCTAATATCGAACCTGCTTTTGGATATAACGGTTCAATTTGTGCCACTCATTTCGGAGTAACTGGGCTCTTCGTCATATTTAGTGCAACTTATCCTGATTTAGAAAGGATCACTTTTCGTCTAAGTAGTTCAAATCCGGCCCTGCCATACATTTCTCTTTTCTTATTCTTCAATCTGTTTACATGACCTTCTACAACTCCATTACTCCAAGGGTATTTAATAGCGTTTTTAATTGCTTCCAAATCATGATTAAGACCATTTACAAAACTTCTAATTCGTTTAATATTAGTTGTTTTATACTTGTCCAGCCATTGCTCTAATCTGAGAACATCCCCATTGTTTAAAAC
>CAZSKF010000125.1:0-5975 GCA_964607405.1 uncultured Proteiniphilum sp.
GGACGGGATGAAAAAATGTTTTGAGAAGCTTGTCCAATATTGGACGGGGCAGAAAAACAGGGTTTTCATGCCTTTCTGTTAGCAGGTCTTAACATCCAAAGAGTTCGACATGCATTTCCATTAGCATGTCTTAACCTCTAAAAGGTTCTTGCGGCTCGTCCAATATTGGACAGGGATGCCAAAAAGTTTTTTCATGCTTGTCCAATATTGGACGGGGCGGAAAAACGGCATTTTTGAACGTTTCGCCAACAAGCCTTAACACTCTCGTCGATGATTTTGCATTTTCTTTGCAGATTGTTGTTAAAAAAGGGCTTTTTCATGGCTGGTCCAATTGTGGAAAGGTAGAAAAAAAAGTTTTTCATGCTTGTCCAATATTGGACGGGGTGAACAAAAGGCTTTTTTGAGCATTTCGCTAACATAAATTAACACTACCTCCGCTGATTTTACATTTCCTTTACGGATGATTGTTAAAAAAGGGCTTTTTCATGGCTAGTCCAATTGTGTAAAGGTAGAAAAAAAAGTTTTTCATCGTAGTCCAATATTGGACCAGGCGAAAAACTAGATTTATGGTTAAACCAGAAATAGGATATATGAAAAAAACATTCACTTCATCGTAGCCAGTTTAACAGCAAAGTTATTCTCTATACATCATCCTTTTGACTTGTTCACTATTAAAGAAATACTTGCACCACACCCTAGCTTTAAAACCGAAGAACATATATGTACATTTTTTGATTTATTATTCTATTAGAACTAGTATGAATGATATCTTTTACTATCTTTGTCAGCTATAAATAGACAACTACTAAAAATAAACCACTAAAAAAGATATGAATCAAAAAAAGATTTTCACATCAGTATTATTACTGTTTGCTTTGCTCCAGGTTTATTCACAAAACGTGATAGACTGGAAATATAGCTTGCAAGACAAAGGTAATGGCGAAATAGAATTAGTAGCCGATGCAACCATAGAGAGTGGTTGGCATATGTACGACTCTGAAATTCCGGATGGAGGTCCCTTTCCCACAGCAATTGATTTTGATGTATTGGAAGGTGCCGAATTAGTTGGCAAATTTCACCCTGTAGGTAAAAAGGCAGTTGTGAAGTTTGACGAGGTGTTTAGTATGAATATTGGCACTTACGACAATTCAGCAAAGTTTGTACAGCGTATAAAAGTTACCAATAAAGAATCATTTAAAATAGAAGGTGATATACGCGCACAAGCGTGCGACGACAGCAACTGTACCCCACCCCTGCCGGTAGATTTTGCCTTTAGCTCGAAGGATTTGCCTGCCACACTAACTGTAGCATCAGCAGAAGGCACTGCACAAGTTATAGCAGCCACACCATTAGTTCCGGAACAGGAAATAGGATCGGAAGAAGCATTGACAGATACTAGCAATGAAACTAGCAAAGTGACAGAAAATGTAGATACAGACTTGCTATGGTCGCCTGTGATAGACGAAATCAATGCATTTGGCAATCAATTTGAAAGCGGCTCATCACTATGGAGCATTTTCTTAAAGGGTTTGATATGGGGATTTGCAGCATTGCTAACACCCTGTGTGTGGCCAATGATACCCATCACCGTTAGTTTCTTCTTGAACAGAAACAAGAAAAGCCGTAAGAAAGCATTTTCGGATGCCACAGTTTATGGTGCTTCTATTATTATTATATATGTAGTATTGGGACTTATCATTACTGCAATATTTGGAGCAAGTGCACTAAATAATATTGCAACAAGTGCAGTATTCAACCTAATATTCTTTACGCTGCTTATAGTTTTCGCAATATCCTTCTTCGGTGCTTTCGAAATTGTGTTGCCATCATCATGGACCAACAAAGTGGACAGCAAGGTGGACAGCACCTCGGGCATGATAAGCTTATTCTTTATGGCTTTCACTCTGGCATTAGTATCATTTTCATGTACAGGCCCAATCATTGGCTGGTTGCTAGTTGAAGCTGCCACACAAGGCACGATGCTTTCGCCCGCCATCGGTATGTTAGGATTTGCAATTGCATTATCAATCCCCTTCACTCTGTTTGCTATTTTCCCATCATGGCTAAAAACACTTCCAAAATCAGGAAGCTGGCTAAACTCGGTGAAAGTAGTACTAGGATTTATTGTATTGGCTGTATCGATGAAATTCTTATCAGTTGCCGACCTTACAAATGGATGGGGAATACTAAACCGCGATGTGTTCTTAGTAATCTGGATTGTGATTTTTGCAATCTTGGGGCTATATCTGCTTGGTAAAATTAAATTTCAAGGCGATAGCGACCTTCCACACATCGGAACGTTCAGACTATTCTTGGCAATATTTGCATTGTCATTCTCAATATACTTAGTTCCCGGTCTTTGGGGCGCACCACTAAAACCAATCAGCTCAATACTTCCTCCGTTATCAACGCAAGACTTCAAACTAAACGAAGTAACACTTGCCACAGTATATGACGACTATGAAGAAGGAATGGCAGCTGCTGCAAAAAGCGGTAAACCTGCGCTGGTAGCATTTGCCGGACATGGCTGCGTGAACTGCCACAAAATGGATGCTACAGTATTGATTGATGAGAAAGTGAAAGAACTTATCGACAATGATTTCATCTACATAACTCTTATGACGGACGAGCGCACAAAACTGCCGTCAATAATAGAGAAAGATGAAAATGGCAAAACAACTAAACTAAAAACAATTGGCGACAAATGGAGCTATCTGCAAAGAAGCAAGTTTGGTGCACAATCACAACCATATTATGTAATTCTTGATCATCAAGGCAAACCATTGGCACCATCACACGCATATGATGAGAGCGTGCCAAACTATGTGACTTTCCTTGAAACAGGATTAAGAAATTTCAATAAATAATAAATTTACATTTCAATTTCATAGAGACACAATATTACTTTGTGTCTCTATTTTTTTTAAAAGCAACCTTACAAAAAATGAACAGTAGAGAGAAAAAACTAGAAGCATTTGGGCGATTACTAGACGTGATGGAAGAACTACGCGAAAAATGCCCATGGGATAGAGAACAAACCAACGAGAGCCTGCGTACAAATACTATAGAGGAGACATACGAGCTAGCCGAGGCCATAATGAACAACGACAACGAAGAGATTAAAAAAGAATTGGGCGACTTGTTGTTACACGTAGTTTTTTATTCAAAAATAGGCGAAGAGAAACAAGCCTTTGATATTGCCGACGTGAGCAATGCCATTTGCGACAAACTTATATTCAGGCACCCACATGTATTTGGCGACACAACAACAAACACTGCAGGCGAAGTAGAGAAATCATGGGAAGAAATAAAATTAAAAGAAAAAGGTGGCAACAAAACAGTGCTTGAAGGCGTTCCATCATCATTGCCATCAATGGTGAAAGCATATAGAATTCAAGACAAAGCTCGCAACTCAGGTTTTGACTGGAACCAGCGTCAGGATGTGTGGGAAAAGGTGAAAGAAGAAGCAAAAGAACTGGAAGCAGAAATTGAGAGCATGAATGCAGACAAAATAGAAGCCGAGTTTGGAGATATGCTATTTAGTATCATAAATGCGGCACGACTATACGGAGTGAACCCGGATAACGCACTGGAACGCACAAACCAAAAATTCATATATCGCTTTAATTATTTGGAGCAAAAGATAAAAGAATCAGGAAAAAAACTTAAGGAAACCACCCTGGACGAAATGGAAACACTTTGGCAGGAAGCAAAATTAAATAAACCACTATGAACAGACAATACAGTAGAATAAAGTACACCGTCGTAGGCAGCTTAGCAGCAATACTAATTGGTTCTGCTATTTATATCAATTCATTATTACCTATTGCAACGGGCTATGCAGCCAAGAATCTGGCTTCGGCAGTATTTGTATCAAACAGATTGCAAGAAGATGTGGAGGCTTTAGACCTCAACTTTTCGCTTATAAAATATACTCGCAACAAGGTGGATTACGAAAATAAGAGAGTTACCAGCACACTTTTGTGGGGTAAGTCTGTTGCAGTTTACCGCGAAGGATATGGATGCACATTGGTCAAGGACTTTGATGATTTTGAAACTAATCTGCCTAAACTAGTAGCCCCCTACAGTAGCGACACACTGATGTGGCCGATGGGTAATATCTTACCAGACACTGCCGTTATTTCCGAAACGGCATTGGCAATGCTATCTGAAGTAAAAGACAATCTTATTAGTAAAGGAGAGTATGGAGGTCATGCATTTGCATTTGTGGTGCTTCACAAGGGAATTCCTGTGATGGAAGGATACAACAAAGGTATTGATCAGGACACAAAGTTATTATCATGGTCGATGGCAAAAAGCTTTACCAGCGCACTGGCAGGGGTGATGGTGAAGAATAACTTGCTTGACATTTATGCACCCTCAGACTTGGATGAATGGGAAGATGACAAGAGAAGCAAAATAACGGTGAACAACCTGCTAAGGATGGAAAGCGGACTTAGATGGAATGAGAACTATGGCAACAGATCAGATGTGACCGTTATGCTGCACTGTGAAGAGGACTTTGCTGAATATGCAGCTAAAAAATCACTAAAAGACAAACCGGGAGAGGCTTGGTATTATTCATCAGGTTCTACAAATATTGCAAACAAGGTAATGCGCAACAGATTTAATAATGATAGCGACTATTATAGATTTGCACACGAACAGCTGTTCTACAAAACAGGTATGCCGGGAGCTGTATTTGAACTTGATGAATCGGGAACTCAGGTGGGATCATCATACGTATATGCAACTGCACGCGACTATGCACGATTTGCATTATTATACTTAAACAACGGATACTTTGAAAGTGAACAGATATTTCCTCAAGACTGGGTGGAATATACAACCAGCATGACTTCAGACAGTAATGGAGAGTATGGATCTTCGTTTTGGTTAAACCTATCAAAAACATTGCCATCAGCCCCATCAAGTATGTACTCGTGTAATGGGCATGATGGACAACGTATTTTTATTCTCCCTGAGCAGGAAACTGCTATCGTTGTGTTGGGATTTTCTCCCAAAGACAGCAATAATATGGATTTCGACTCTTTGGTGAGAGACGTATTAGTAGCAATTAGCAATTAGCTATTTGCCGGGACGCCAGCGAGTGAGTATATTTCTCCGCTGTGGGAATATACCATTCTGCTTGGTGCGCACATCTTCTACCACATAGAAAATATCCTTATCGAACGATGTAAGAATAGACTCAAGCTTTTTCATCTCCTTGCGATCTATTACTGTTTCAACGATATCAATATCATTGGTTGAGCCCTTGCCATGCGTCATAGTGGCACCATAGTTAAGAGCATTTAGCTTTTGTATTAGTTCAAAGCCATTCTTTTGCGTATAGATGCGACAAAGTACGATTCCGTAGGCAATTCTCTTCTCTAGTAGTATCCCCACATAATTACCTGTGGCATAACCACCCGCATAAGACAAATAGGCCACAAAATCATTGGCACGAGACAAAATCTGGGATATAACTACAACCCAAATAAACACTTCGAAAAAGCCAATAAGAGGAGCTTTATACTTTTCGCCTTTCGACACAAAAATGATACGAAGCGTACCCAACGAAACGTCAAATATTCTCCCAAAGAATATCAACACCGGCAATAGCCACGGATAAACATCCAGAAAATCAAACATAGAAAATGAATAATTATTATAGTTAATAGCCCTATACTATCTTAAATTTAATCGGATAGTACATACACCTAAATGTGATTACAAAGATACTAAACATTCGACGCATTTTGCACAAAAAAAGAGCAAGAGGTCAGATTTATTTATCCTCTTGCTCATTGCATATATTTATAATAATTATGCTGCTATTATTCTCGCCCTTCTAACATGGATATGGGGTTTGAAACATCTTCGAAAAGCTCTATGTCAAAGTATTTGGCAGCTGCTGTGATATGATCAAATACATCTGAAACAATATTTTCGTACTCGAGCCACACTATGGTGGA
>CAZSKF010000126.1:0-5846 GCA_964607405.1 uncultured Proteiniphilum sp.
CTAGGCTTTTAACTCTCTGATTAATTACTTACACAGTTTATGAGATACTCCCTGAATTGGCAATGGATAATTGTATGATTGTTGTAGTTTCTGTTGAGATTTTTGATTTATGTATGAAAAGTGGTTATAGAAAGAATACAAAAAGACATATATTGATATAGATAGTAGGCAGTGGTTAATGTGGCTTAAAATAATGAGTATGTTAGCTGCTTGTTCGTGTTTTGAGATTAAATTGCATGGATTGTGTAATTATCTTTTTATTTTGTTTTATAATATTAATATTATCATTATCTTTGTCTATTATTCTTTAATTCTCAAAATATTTTGATTATTAGGTTATTGATCTGATTAAAACTTTAAAATGATTACGCACTCACGGTGTCATTTTGTGTGAATTATTGCAATTTCACTTTTAATTTATTAATAATGATACTGTGTGTTGTGTTAGTTTCTTCTGATTTTAAAATATTTCATTTGCATTATTAATCAAAGATTGTGGTTTTAGAATAATGAGAGTATTAATAAAAAAGAGTATTAATTAAAAACAAAGAAAGAATGAGAGAAAAACTTTCAATCATTACGAAAAAGGGATTGTTGACATTGATAATGGCAACTCTATCCTTAGGTTTGTTTGCTCAAAACATCACCGTATCGGGTACCGTTACTGACGATACCGGCTTTGAGGTGATTGGGGCAACCGTTATTGTTGTGGGTGATGCCACAAGAGGAACAGTAACAGATATCGATGGAAACTACACATTGACAAATGTTCCTGCTAATGCTTCATTACAATTTAGTTATGTGGGGCTTAAAACTGAGATTGTAGCCGTTAATGGACGTTCTACAATTAATTTAGTGATGAAATCTGACACAGAGCTGTTAGATGAAGTTGTGGTGGTGGGTTTTGGTACCCAGAAAAAAGTGAACGTAACAGGAGCCGTTTCTTCAATTGACTCAAAAGCTTTAGAGAGCCGTCCGGTTCAAAACGTGTCTCAGGCACTTCAGGGTGTAATTCCGGGTCTTAACTTTTCACAAACTAATTCTGGAGGTACATTGAATAGCCAAATGTCTATCAATGTTCGTGGAGCAGGTACGATTGGCGCTGGTTCGAGCTCGTCTCCTCTGATTTTAATTGATGGTGTAGAGGGTAATCTTAATGCTATCAACCCCGCAGATATTGAAAATATTTCGGTGTTGAAAGACGCTGCTGCTTCTTCAATTTATGGAGCTCGAGCTGCATTTGGTGTTATTTTGGTAACTACAAAATCAGGTAAGAGTGGTCGCACAAACGTATCTTATCAAGCTAACGTTCGCTTTTCTGATGCAAATCAGGTTCCCCAGATGTTGGATTCATACAGATTTGCTCAGTATTTTAATGAGGCTGCTAAAAACTCAGGACAAGGTGCTGTGTTTGGTGATGAGGCTTTGAAGAATATTTTGAACTATCAGGCTTATCAGAGTGGTACTTATACGGAAACAATGCCTGATCAGTATAAAGATGCTATTATGTTTGGAACAACTGCTGACTCGAACAATAGATGGCTGCTATATGGTGGTGGTACCGCAAACACTGACTGGTTTAAAGAAATGTACAAAAACTGGGTTCCATCTCATGAGCATAACTTGAGCGTGAGCGGTGGTAATGAAAAAGTAACTTATCACGTTAGTGGTAACTTCTTGGATCAAAATGGTCTTATCAGGCATGGTGAGGACGTATTTAATCGTTATTCGTTGAACGGTAAAGTGTCTGTAAAAATGTCAGACTATGTTACAATGAACTATAACAATAGATGGATTAGAGAAGATTATTCAAGACCTTCATATATGACAGGCTTATTCTTCCATAATATTGCACGTCGTTGGCCAACTAACGCTGTTTTTGATCCTAATGGACATTATATTGAAGGTAATGAGATTCTTCAAATGCGTGATGGTGGTATTGATAAAGATCAGAAAGATTACCTATACCAACAATTACAATTTGTTATAACTCCTATTGAAGACTGGTTCATTAGAGCAGAAGGAAACTATAACACTGTGAATAGATTTAACCATTGGGATGTATTGCCTATTTATGGATATGACTCAAACAACCAGCCTTTTGCAGCTCCTTGGCAAGGTGGTGACGCAGGACAATCAGATGTTTCGGAGGCTGCATGGAAAGATAACTTTGCTTCTGTAAACCTATATACAGACTATTCTTTTAAACTAAATGAAGATCACTCATTTAAAGTAATGGGTGGATCTAACATAGAGTTAATGAAAACAAGAAGCTTGAGTGCTGCTAAAAAAGATTTGATTACGCCAAACGTGCCAACTCTTAATACATCTACTAACGCTACTCCTAGAGTATCGGGCGGATATGCACATTGGGCAACTTTAGGTTTCTTTGCTCGTTTGAACTATAACTTCCAAGAGAAGTACCTATTTGAAGCTAACGTGAGACGTGATGGATCTTCACGCTTTATCGGTGATAAAACATGGGGTACCTTCCCATCATTCTCAGTTGGTTGGAATATGGCTAATGAAGATTTTTTCTCTTCATTAAATGATTACATCAGTACATTTAAACTACGTGGATCTTGGGGCCAGCTAGGTAATATGAACACAAACTCATGGTATCCTTTCTTCCAATCTATGTCAGTTTCTTCAAGTGCAGGTTCGTGGTTGGTTAATAATCAAAAACCCACTATTTCTTCAGCACCCGGAATCGTTAGTTCTCTAATGACATGGGAAACTATTCAATCATGGAACATTGGTTTGGATTGGAATGCTCTTAACGGTCGTTTCACAGGTGCTTTTGACGTGTTTAACCGTACAACAAAAGATATGATTGGACCAGCACCTGAATTGTCTTCTATTCTAGGAACAGGTGTGCCAAAGATTAATAATGCTGATATGGAGTCTTATGGTTGGGAGTTAGAACTTAACTGGAGAGACAAAATTGCTGACTTCTCTTATGGAGTTAAATTAGTTCTTTCGGATGACCAACAACGTATTACACGTTATCCAAACGATTCATACAGTTTGAGCACATGGTACAACGGACGTAAGAACGGAGAGATTTGGGGATATACTACTGTAGGTATTGCTAAATCTGACACCGAAATGCAACAACATCTTGACAAAAACAGACCATCATGGGGTAGCAATTGGGCTGCAGGAGATGTGATGTTTAAAGATTTAAATGATGACGGTGTTGTAAATAATGGAGAAAATACTCTTCAAAATCATGGTGACTTGAGCATTATTGGTAATAGCACTCCAAGATATAAGTTTGGTATTACTCTAGATGGTGCCTGGAAAGGATTTGATGCTAGAATTTTTTTACAAGGAATTGCAAAAAGAGACTACGTTCTTGGTGGGGCTTACTTCTGGGGAGCTGACTCGGGTGGTATGTGGCAATCAACAGGATTTGCTGAGCACTGGGACTTCTTCCGCTCAGAGGACAACCCGCTTGGAGCTAACTTGAATTCTTACTATCCAAGACCTTTGTTTGGAAATGGTAAAAACCAACAAACTCAAACACGCTACCTTCAAAATGCAGCATATTTAAGAATAAAAAATATTCAATTAGGATATACATTGCCTAAACATCTTACTGAAAAAGTAGCAATGCAAAACGTACGTTTCTACGTTTCAGGAGATAACTTGGTTACTTTCTCTGATATTACAGGAGTTTTCGATCCAGAGCTTCTGGGTGGTGACTGGGGAGCAGGTAAGCTTTACCCACTTAGCAAAGTAATTTCGGTAGGATTGAATATTAACTTTTAATTTACAAAAGAGATGAAAAAAAAATTATATAAATATATAGTCTTAGCCGTCTTAGGTGTGTTGGGTGTCACTGCAACATCATGTGATGACTTTCTCGACAGAAAACCATTAGATCAAATCTCACCTGAAAACTATTTGAATTCAGAGAATGATTTGGCTTCTTTCCCAATAAATTATTATGGGAGCATATTTTCCACTCATGGTGGATGGGGTATTGGTATTTCAGGTACAGATAATGGAACTGACAACCAAGCTACGAGCGATCCTAGCTTATCATATTACGAAAAAGGATATAGAAAAGTTCCTTCTACCGGAGGATTAGGAATGGAATCTATTAGAGCCTTCAACTTCTTCTTGGAAACAGTTTTGGAGAAAAAAGAAAATAATGCACTAACTGGAAATACAGAAAATATAAACCACTATATTGGCGAAGTTTATATGCTTAGAGCTATGGCATATTTCTCTAAATTGAGAACTTTTGGAGACTTCCCAATCGTGTTGAATACTCTGCCTGACCAAGAAGAGGTGTTGATTGAAGCAGCAAAAAGATCCCCTAGAAATGTGGTGGCTCGTCAGATACTTTCTGACTTAGACCAAGCTATTTCTTTGATGAAAGATGATAAGGATAAGAAAGTTCGTCTTACTAAGAATGCTGCTCTATTGGCAAAGTCACGTGTAGCATTGTATGAAGCTTCTTTCTTGACCTACCATAAAGGAACTCCACGTGTACCGGGCGAAACTGGTTGGCCGGGAGCAAAGATGAGCTATAACTCAGGATTCTCGATAAACTTGACCGAAGAGATAAACTTCTTCTTAGATCAGGCTATGAGTGCTTCTAAGCAAGTAGCTGATGCTATCGAATTGACAGAAAATAGCGGAATCTTTACTCCTCCGTCAGCAGCAGAATTCAATGGATGGAATCCATACTTTGATATGTTCTCTGACAGAGATATGAGCAAATATCCTGAAATATTATTCTGGAGACAGTATAACTTATCATTAAGTGTTACTCATGGTGTTACTATATATACTGAAAGAGGTGGTAACTCAGGACTGACAAAAGGTTTGGTTGAGAGCTTCCTTATGGAAAACGGATTGCCAATATATGCAAGCGGATCTGGTTATCATGGTGACGTATCACTTGATGATGTGAAAGAAGATAGAGATAACAGATTGCAACTATTCATGTTTGGTAACAGCGATCCTATCGAAATTAAAACTGAAGATCGTTTGTTTAACGTTCCAAAGATTATCAATCTTAAGGAGGTTAGAGACGTAACAGGATATCGCGCAAGAAAATTCCATAGCTATGATCCATCAGAAGCTCCCGGATCTGACTTGACATGTACTGCAGGCTCTCCTGTTTATCGTGCAGCTGAAGCATATCTGAACTATATCGAGGCTTCATATCTGAAAAATGGAACTGTGGATGCTACTGCTGACAAATATTGGAAAACTTTGAGAGCAAGAGCCGGTGTTGATACTGATTACAATAAAACAATCAATGCTACAATTATGTCAAACGAAGCTAAAGGCGACTGGGGTGCATACTCAGGCGGTTCATTCGTAGATGCTACTTTGTATAATATACGTCGCGAGCGTAGAGCAGAGTTGATGAGTGAAGGACTTCGTTTTGACGACTTAATCAGATGGAGAGCTATGGATCAGGTTAAAAACTACATCATTGAAGGATTTAACCTTTGGGATGAAGCATATGCAAATAGCGAATATACAGACCCAGCTCCGGGTGAGGCAGCTAGTGCAGGATTGGTTGATGATGGTTCATCAAAAGCCAACGTTTCAAGCAAAACCCTAAGCAAGTATTTGAGACCATACCAAATCCTTAATTTGGCAACAAATACAATCTTTGACGGATATAACTGGACAGAAGCTAACTACTTGTCTCCACTATCATACAGAGAGATACAATTAGCATCTCCTGATGGAACTGTAGGTAATTCTAATCTATATCAAAATCCTTATTGGCCTACTGAGCCAAATGCCTCAGCAATTCAGTAATTGATTTGGGATTATAATTAATATGAAAAGGACCGCATGTGTATCACATGTGG